>JAFAZU010000111.1 GCA_019239585.1 Acidobacteriaceae bacterium | reverse complement strand
CCGGGGCCGCAGCCGCAGCGCCTCCATTCCCGGCATTTTGGAGCAAGTGCGCGATCTCGCCACTCGTTATTGCGAAATTGTTCTGAGCGGTATTAATCTGGGCCGTTGGGGACGTGATCTGCCCGGACGTCTGCGTTTTGTCGACCTCCTACGAACGATTCTCGCCGAAACAGAAGTGCGCCGCCTCCGCATCAGCTCCGTCGAGCCGATGGACTGGAGCAGCGACCTGCTCGAACTCGTCGCAAGCGACGGACGAATTGCCAAGCACGTTCATCTGCCGCTTCAATCCGGCTCGGATACCGTGCTCAAGCGCATGTTCCGCAAATATCGAACACAGCACTACGCCAGCCGTCTTCAGCTAGCGCGGAAACTCATGCCCGATGCCGCTATTGGAGCCGATGTAATGACCGGCTTTCCCGGTGAAACAGATGCCGAATTCGCCGAAACTGTGGAGTTTATTGAAAGACAGTCTTTCACTTACTTGCACGTCTTCACTTATTCGGAACGCCCCGGCACTGCCGCCGCTGTTATGGGCGAAGCTGTTCCCGTTGAGATCCGCCGCGAGCGCACTCGTATTCTGCGCGAACTGTCCAACCGTAAAAATCTGGACTTTCGACGCCGCATGATAGGCCGGACGCTATCGTCCGTAACGCTCGAAGAGCCTCGAATGGCCCTCACCACGAATTTCCTGCGTGTACAGATGACTGAGGAGCGCCAGCCGAACAGGATGGTTGATCTTGCCATTGGCGCAGTCACCGATAATGGGCTGCGCGAGCAAACTCTGTTGCCCATTATCTAACTACCGCTTATACCCGAACTTTTGCAGCAGCGCCACCCGCGCCTGCACGTGTGATTCTTCTTCAACTCCTTTGGGCCGATACCCGTCAACCACACCCAGCACGCCACGCCCCTGTTCCGTTTCAGCCACAATGACCTCCAGCGGGTTTGCCGTTGCGCAGAAAATAGCGGCCACCTCCGGCACCGCTTGAATTCGCCCCAGCACATTAATCGGGAATCCATTGCGGAGCGACACTACGAACACATGGCCTGCGCCGATAACTGTCGCATTGGCAATGGCGTTGTTCTTCAAGGTGTCGTCGTTCCCATCAAACCTCGTCAGGCAATCGCCCGAGGCCTCGTTAAATGCAACGCCAAACTGAATATGCGGGGACGTATTCACAATGGCCTCGTAAATATCCTCCACTGTTTTAATAAAATGGCTTTGCCCCACGATAAGATTCCCGTTCTCTGGGATTTCGAGCCGGACAGCTTTCAGTTCCATATGCAGGTACTATAGCCAGAACCGAGAAAGCCTGTCACCTTTCTATAATTTCGGTAGTGCCCAAGCATGCCCGCCGTGCGCCGAAAGAGTTTCTCCAAGGCGCTAAACAGTTCAATGACCGAACCCTCCTGGAACATATCCGCGCCTTGC
The DNA here is from genome assembly GCA_019239585.1 of Acidobacteriaceae bacterium. Lineage (GTDB taxonomy): Bacteria > Acidobacteriota > Terriglobia > Bryobacterales > Bryobacteraceae > Bog-105. The sequence goes on along the minus strand of JAFAZU010000111.1, from coordinate 1,056 downwards.
CGCACAGCCGTGCGACTTATAAACAACTCGTCCGCGAACTGAGGCTTGTCGGCGAAAACCGGGACACGCTCGAAGAAGCGCTCGACCGCCTTACGGAAAAGGGTCTGCTCGTCGAACTGCGTTCCGGTCACTTTATTGCTACGGGCCCCGAATCGGATTACCTAACCGGACGACTTTCCATTCATCGTGACGGATTTGGTTTTCTCATTCCTGACCACTCAACTGGTCAACAGGCTGGAGGTGACGTCTTTTTGCCGCCGAACGAAGCTGAAAAAGGCATGCACGGCGATCGGGCGCTGGTTCATGTCGTTCGCCGGTCGAGTGAAGGCCGGGCCGAAGGCGAAATCATCCGCATTCTCCGCCGCGCTCACGTTACTGTAGTCGGCGAGTTTCGCATCCGCAAGCGCGGCAACTTCGTCGTGCCTGCCGACGACCGCATCCAGCAATGGATCGAAATCCCGGAAGGCATGGAGATTCCGCCGGAGCAGCACGCCCTCAATCGCGTGGGTGCATCCGTTCATCAAATCAACACCGTTGAAGATCTCGACCGCATGGTTGTCAATGTCGAGATCCTGGAGTTTCCTGAAGGCAGCGAGGGGGCAATCGGGCGCGTGATCGAAGTTCTGGGTTATCCCGACGACTTCGGCGTAGATGTTGAGATTATTATCCGCAAGCACCACCTTCCGCACCAGTTCCCTTCCGAAGTTATCGACCAAGCCCGCAGGATCTCATCTGAAATCCCGCCTGATGAACTCGAGCGACGCCGCGATTTCCGGCATCTAGACATCGTCACCATTGACGGCGAAACCGCTCGTGATTTCGACGATGCCATATGGGTTGAAAAGCTCCCAAACGGCAACTTTGCCCTGCAAGTCCACATTGCCGACGTCAGCCATTACGTACAGCCCGGCACGCCTATTGATGAAGAAGCCTTATTGCGAGGCACTAGCGTCTATTTCCCGGACCGCGCCGTACCGATGCTGCCGGTTGAACTCTCAACCGATATTTGTTCCTTGCGTCCACAAGAGGATCGTCTGGTCCTCTCCGCCCTGCTCG
>JAFAZU010000110.1 GCA_019239585.1 Acidobacteriaceae bacterium | reverse complement strand
AGCGTCACTTTGCCGGTAAGATGCGTGCCTTCGGGCAGAATCAGCTGATGGGCGGGAGAAAACAGCGGTTGAGATAAGACGCCCGCGACAGGATCACCAACATTTGCATCAGAAGAACTGACCGTTGCGGTGAACCGAACCAGTGCGGGGGCATCCGTTCCCGGCTGCTTCCCCAGTTGCTGTAGTTGCCCTTGCGGAATATCAACAGTGCCGAAATGTAGATCTTCCTGCGAAATCGCGTCAAAGCGCGTGCCGGAACGGTACCACTGCGGATGATAAGGCAACTTACTCCACAGAAAATCCTCCGCCCACTCTCGTTTATTCGGCGTTCGCACGAAGTCTAGCAGACCTCGGCTTCGGGCATTCAGTTGCGCTTGAGCCTGCTTTTTGGCCAAGCTGCGTAGCTGGGCTGTTTTTCCGTTAGAACTTTTGACGCTCTTCTTGTTTTTTCCAGGTTTTGGAGGGCGCGGGGGCACATAGATACTAGCCAGTCCTTCCGATAGTTGAGTTTTAACTTCCATCTCCCGGCCATCCGGAAAAACCAGTTTATTGAAAGACACCTGTGCCCGCTTCAAAGGCGTAAAATCACCACGCACCATTGCCATGGCGCGAATCATGGGGGGAACCGGCTGCAAGTTCTCTATCTGCCCCTGGGCGGTTGTTCCAGCCGGAATGACAATCCGGTCAAACGCCCATACCGGTTCGGCGAAACGGGCAGGAACAAGATCCCCCTTCCGGTATGTGACACGCTTCGTAAGATAAAGCCGCAAGGGCGTGCCTGCTTCGACGGTCAGGTGAATCGTAATAGCAGGCGTTCCAACGGAAACCTGCTGGGCGGAAAGCAAGAACGAGAAAGCCAGAGCGCCTGCTACTACGGTCTTCGGGCCCCATCGCGAGAACTGCATAAGAAAAGCTAGAATTATTTTGCCAAAACCAGAACCTTGAAAGTTCCCGGTAGAATTGACGGGCGTGGATGCGGAGCGCTGGCTGTGGCCTGAGGCGCAGGTCCGAAGCTGGCTGTGGGCAAGTAGATTTTGTGTGTTTTCTCGTCAAGCGCCATGGTGCGGGCTCCCCGTGCTGTTTTCACGGTTTCGGCTACGGAGTAGTTGTCTTTGCCGGTTTCCTTAATGACCGTCAGCGTGCCGTCACCATTGGAGGAAAAGGCAAGTTTCGCTTCTGCGTCAAATGCTGCGGCATCGGGGCCGTCGCCAATCGGAGGGGTTGCAACCACTTTGCCGGAGTCAGCATCCGTGATTGCCATCACCTTGCCGTCGCAAACGGAGAAGAGCCTGCGATTCGTTTTATCCATTGCCAGCCCGGAAGGGGATTCGCAAGGCGAGATCGGCCAATGGGCTCCCACGGCCAGAGTTTTCGAATTGATGCGCTCGATTTCGTTCTTGTCCTCAACGTTGACGTAGACACTTCCCTTGCCATCGCTCACGGGAAACTCCGGTTTACCGTCCAGCTTAACTGTTCCCGCCACAGCGTCAGTCGTGGCGTCGATGGCCGTTGCATCCTGGCTTCTTCCGTTGAAGGCGAAAACGCGCTTGGAGGCAGGATCATAAACGATACCGTCCGGATTGGTACCAGCCTTGATTTTCCCTTTAACGGAAAGGTCCTTTAAGTTGAAGGCAACGACCTCGTTGGCTCCCCCGTCGCTAATAAAGCCGGTACCGAGATCATTAGCGACCGCGATGCCGTGAATGCGGTTCATACCTCCAATCCGGCCAATAATCTTTTGCGAATCCAGGTCAATAACAACGACTTCCGTTCCGTGCGAAACGTAGAGGCGGTGATTTTCGGAATCCGCCATGAGATAGTCCCACCCTCCTGAGCCTCCGATAGGAATTTCACCCGAAACTTTGTACCCCTGGGCGAAGGATAAAGCGGCTGTCATCACAAGGGAAAGAGGCAATAAGGCGTAAGCAGTTTTTGTCATAAATGGACCAGCGTGCTTCCACTGTACGCCCGTTTTCTGAAAAATTCATGAAGCTACCGAGCTATTCAGGATGCTGTCGCTTTTACTATGTTCGCCGTTTGCGTACGGCTGGCGGGAATCGTCACGAAGTCCGACTCTCCGACCGGCTCTAGGAGCAGATCCATACACCAATCAACCAGCACCCGCACCCGTTGTTTCATTGACGGCATTTTTGCCAGGTACACGGCACGCCACATAGCCCAGGCAATCAAGCCGGAGAACTTAAACCCATACACGATGGCGACTCCACGGTACCGGCCTACCAGAGACAGTTGACCAATGGGGGTGTAGGTGAAAGGCCGAAGCGGCTCGCCTTTCAAGTGTCTGACCACATTACGGGCGACCAGCTTACCCTCGCGTAACGCATTTTGCGCGGTGTTGCCATAGCTGCCTTTGCCGTCTGGTTTTGGAACGTCGGCATTATCTCCCACGGCCCAAACGCCGGAGTAATTTTCCAGCACGAAACAGTTGTTCACTTTCAGTCCCTTGGAGTGGCCTTTCGGCGCATCAAGCTGCATCGCGAGGGTATTCGGCTCGACTCCCGCAGTCCAGATAAAAGTTCGGGCGCGGATCTGTTCTCCATTGGTCAACTCGATCATGCCGTCGTGAGCGCTCTTCACGCCAGTCTTAAGCAGCACTCGTATGCCAGCACGCTCCAATTGTTCTTGTGAGTAGGATGCCAGATCCGGGGTAACTTCCCCCATCAGGCGCTCGGTCGGTTCGGCAATCAGCATCTGAACCTCCGATTCGTCCAGTTCGG
>JAFAZU010000603.1 GCA_019239585.1 Acidobacteriaceae bacterium | reverse complement strand
CCTTGCTGGCGCAGAGCGTTAACCATGTCGGCGGCATCATTACAGCGGCGCTGTCCTGCCGGAATGACCCAGGCATAAGTCGGCCCTGTCTTGCCCTTCTCGATAGAACGCTTTGTTTTCAGCCAGTAGTTTTGCAGATAAAGCTCCCGGTCCTTGCCCACCTGATTGAGCGCGAAAAGGAGAGCAGATTCCTGGATATTCGTATTATTTCTGGGACCCCAGGCGATGGAGGGCAGCGGTGGGTTGGGCCGGTACCATTCGCGGCTCGTCGTTGTAGCGCCTAACCGCAGATTCTTGTTGACGTCCGGGCCATAGCTTTGCACTTCGTAGAAGCGCCCGAATGCGTTATGCGTGACCGCGATCCAGAACAGGTAATTCGGCACCCATCCGTCGTAAAAGCCGTATGTCCAAACGCCGGGAACATTGCGTTTCGCCATTTCCATTAATTCGGTCTGAGCCAGCAGCCACCATTCATCTACTTGAATCGGATCGAGCGAGTTGTTGTAAGGGCCGGTACCGGTCGAGACATACAAGTACGATTGCGCTTCGTGTAGATCATGTAGGATTGTCGGGTGCCATTCGAGCAGAGTGCGCGTAATATTCTGAGTTAGTTTCAAATACTGACCCATGCCGTCACGATTGTTGTCGTGCTGCACGTATTTGCCCCAGTACATTAGGGGCGGCCTGGGCTTTTTCGTTTTCTTGCCGTAATAGTAGGTATCCACTTCCTTCTCGCGCCCATCCACTTCAACAACCGGGGTGATGAAAACAATGGTATTGTTTCGAATCGTTTGAATAAAAGGCGTTTCTTCGACAATCAGCCGATAAGCAAGCTCGATCAGCATTTCCGGGCCACCGGTTTCTGGTGAGTGGATGCCGCTGGTAAGCCAGTAGATTGGCTTGGCAGTTTTAATGATCCCCTGCGCTTGCTCTTCAGTTGTTTTGCGCGGATCGCCGAGCGCTGCCAGCATGCCCTTGTAAGTATCGAGTTGCTTGATGGTGCGTTCATCGGCAATCGCCAGAACAACTTGATCGCGGCCCTCTTCGGTTTGCCCAATGGTCCAGAATTTAGCGCGCGGGGAAGCTTTCGCCAGAGCTTCGTAGTAGCGGTAAATGTCTTTAGCGTACGTGAGCTCGCCTGGCGTGCCGGGGATGCGGCCAAAGAATTTCAGCGGCGTGGGAACCGTATTTGAAGCAGGCAGGTGATCTACCAGTTCCGTTGTGATACGCGGGTCCTGCAAGTATTGTTTGATGAGTTTTGTGTACTCTTCGTCATTCTTCTGGCCGGAAGCGGAAACGCCGACCAAGCAGAGACAAACCAACAGAGCGCGTGGCATGATCTAACAGCCTTCTATTGTGACTGTGGCAAGCGAGAGTGTCAAATAATAGTTGAGGATGTTACTCGATATTGCGTTAATTGTTTTTGGTTTGGTGATCGTGATTGCGATGATGATTTTTGTCATCAATCCGCCGGAAGCCTGGATCAAGAAATACTTTCATCGCAAGTAAGTTTGGCCGTCAGCTTCGGGGAAAGAGGCGTGCATCGGGGTGCGTGGGGTCGGGTGGAAGCTGGATGGATTTCTGCGCGGTGAAGGCTTCTTCAATCAAGGCGGAAAGCAGTTCGGAGAACAACAAGGGTTCATCGGCAGCTTCCCAAAGAAAGTAGCCGAAGGAGCCGGGGCAAGGGTTTACCTCATTTAGCCAGAGTTCGGCGGTTTGACTGTTGCAGAGAAAGTCAATACGAGGTGCTCCGGTTCCTTCTACAACTTCGAAGCATTTCCTACCCCACTTCTGGAGCGTCACAGCAAGATCGTTCAAAAGGACGGGATTTAATTCGCGGGTGAGACTCAACATCCCTTGGCTGATGGCCCCGGGTTGTTTGCTGCCGGTTTTTTTGCTGCCGTTGCCTGAAAGGTATTTAGCTTTAAAGTCGAGTAGCTCTCTTTCGGATTTAGGGCGTTCAATGGCGGAGGTAACAATGCCATTCTTTCCGTTGCGGACAGCCAAGTTATATTCGACCAAATTTTCAACCAATGGCTCGACAATGGCGTGAGTGTCGAATCGGAAGATCATCGATAAGGCTCCGCGTATCTCTTCTGTACTGGTTGCTCGCGCCACGCCGATGCTGGAACCGAGGTGCGAGGGCTTAACAATCAGAGGAAACGCCATATCTTCGATGGATCGATTCACTTCCTCGGTACTGGGGAGCAGCCCGCTTGCGGGACGTTTTATGATTGCGTAGGGAAGGGTAGCGATTCCGGTTTCCGCCAGGATGCGCTTGGTGGCTGCTTTATCCATCAAAACACTCGAAGCGAGGGGTCGCATGCCGGTGTAGGGAACGTTCGCGATCTCGAACAGGCTTTGCATTCGCCCGTCTTCCCC
>JAFAZU010000591.1 GCA_019239585.1 Acidobacteriaceae bacterium | reverse complement strand
CTTTGCCAACGGTTTTCGGTCGGTTATTAAGAGTAAATAGGGAAGGATTACGGAACAGTTTAAAGAAAGGGCGCAGTCGGAGGTCTGCGCCCCTGTGGAAAAGGCAGAGCAACTAACCCCGGCATCGCTCCAGCTTTCCACAAAGCGGAAGAATCAAGATAGTTAAAATTCTTATAGTTCCCGCTGCGCTGTATCCGCTTGTTGCGCCAGATTCATAACAACTTGAAAGAACTCGGGCGTCTGGCCGGCAAACAGCCGGTCCGCTGTGAACGATTGAATGGTCGCTACCGCACCGGCAAACCGCGTGGAGGAAGGCCGATTGACCGAGCAGGGCGGCAGTCCCCTTTGGCTGATGAAATCGCAAGGCTCGGTAAAGATCAGATTGGTCTGAAATTGCGGCAACTGGCGGGCATTGAGGTCCGGGAAGAACACACCGGTCTACGGTTCCGTCACGCCCGCCAATGATTGAGAAACCGCATCGTCGGCCTTATCGTGCCACACCGCGAAGTGGTTGACCTCTATACCGCCGATGCTAGCGACAATACGCAGCACCTCTAAGTTCGTTACCTTCTCCAGCATCGACGTGTACAGTCTCGCGCCGCCCTGCTCGATATAGGTGAAATGGAATCCGGCGGTGTTTGCAATTGCCTGCATACGTTCTGCTCAGGGCTTACCGGAGGGATCGGCTGCATCGTGTCGGGCGGTGTCTCGCTATCGTTCAAGGGAATCGCGGGCTCATTCCGAAGCTACTGCCCACTTGTTCCAATTGGCAATCTGGTCGCCTGCATTTTTCGCAGATCAGCCAATTTGTTGTCCATTGTTTTCGGCAGAAGAAAAGTGAAAACCTTTCCCGAGTCCCCCGCGTGGAACTCTCGCACAACGTAAGTACCATCCATGTTTAAAAGCCAAAGGTAACTGTGGTCTGATGGCGGCTGCGATTCCTCGACGCCGACCATGATCGGTACGGTCTTGCCGTTGCCGGAAACCTCAATGATTCGGGGTGGTGACACTCGCATAGGAGTTGAGATCCGATAGGAACCCGGCGGCAGAACGACATTACCCCAACGTGCCTCGACGGGCAGGTTGAAACTTCCATGCTGCGCATTCGCGTGCGATGCGGTTAAGCTGAGCGCTGCCATGAAAGCAACGCCACTCCATATGTGATTCGTTAGTAAACTCACGTCTAATCTCCTTTTTCGTTTAGGGAACTCCCCCAAGCTCGAATTCGTCAAGCATTCAGACGAGCGCATGAACGTACAGGCGTCTCAGGAGGAGATCAGGAGATTATCAGGAGCTAACTGCTTCTTTCTGCTAGAGTTTAACGGCGATATCAAATAAAGTGCTATTGAACTCCCATCGCGCGGGAGATGGAACTAAGCCGCCCGGAGCGCTGGCGTTTTGAGGCTCATCTAAGAAGTTATGACTTCCACGGACAATAATCGGCCTGACGGTCCAAACTCTTTGTCGCGCCAAACCACGAAGCTCCGTTTTGGGCCGTTCGAAGTCGATCTGCGGAGCCGCGAGTTGCGCAATCGTGGATTGAAGGTAAAACTTGAGCAGAAGCCATTTCAAATCCTTCAGCTACTACTGGAGAACCCCGGCACACTGGTGACACGGACGCAGCTCGCACGTCACCTCTGGCCCGATCTGCACGTCAACTTCGACGGCAGCTTAAACACCGCCGTGAACACCCTGCGTCAGGTCTTGGGAGACTCATCCCGGCATTGCCGATATATCGAGACACAGCCAGGAGCAGGATACCGCTTTATCGCTTCTGTGGAAGAGATAGAAGTACCAAGATTTGTGCCAGTGTCTGACGGTGATGATTCCGTTGTGGTGCTGCCGTTTGAAAACATTGGCGGCGATCCTGAAACGGCTTTGCTGGCGGACGGCATCGCGGAAGACATCATTGCCAGCCTGTCCACATTCGGGCGCTTGCGCATTATTGCCCGGACGACCGCGTTTCGATTTCGCGTGCCGGACCATGATCCCGTTACAGTAGGAAACCTTTTGAAAGTCCAGGCAGTTCTGGCCGGGCGCATCGACGGACGCGGTGGGTCCTTGCGAATTGCTGCTGAACTGGTGGAGAGCAGAACAGCGCGGCGTTTGTGGGGTAACCAGTTCCACTGCCCGGCTGCTGGAATCTTTGCTGTGCAAAGGGAGATCTCGGCGGAAGTCTCGAAAGCCCTCATCCGATCAGTGGGAGACGTTCCGGGCAAGCTCTTAACAAAACCTGATCCCGCTAGTTTCGAAGCCTACCAGGACTACCTTAAAGGCAGATACTTCTACAACAGAATGACGGAGGAAGATCTTCACAAGAGTGTTGCCTACTTTGAGGCAGCACTCGCGCAGGACCCGCGTTATGTGCTTGCGTACGCAGGCCTTGCCGATACTTACAGCCTGTTCGCGTTTTTGGGCCTTCTTCCGGCTGTCGAAGCCCACCGTCGGGCCAAGGAACTGGCCCTAGCCGCCCTCCGGATTGACAGCGAACTGGCCGAGGCGCATGCATCGCTGGCGGGCATCATGAAATTATTTGATTGGGATTGGGCGGGTGCCGAAGCGGAGTATCGTAAAGCGCTGCAGCTCAATCCTAATTATGCGGCGGCTCACCATTGGTATGCCGATTTCCTTTCTGCCTCGAAGCGACCACAGGAAGCGCTGCGAGAAATCCGGCGCGCGTTAGAGTTGGATCCCTTATCGCTGGTGATCAACATGGAGGTAGCCTGGAATCTTTACATGGCGCGTGACTTTCAGGGCGCGCTGGAACAGTCCTGGAGGACGCTGGCCTTAGAGTCAAGGTTTGCACCGGCGCAGCATACGCTCGGACTGACTTACGAACAGTTAGGGATGCATGAGGAAGCGATTACGGAACTGCAGAATGCCCGCATCTGTTCGGGAGATCACCCGGCAACTCTCGCCGCGCTGGGCCATGCTTATGCGGGTGCGGGAAAACACCCGGAAGCTTCGGAAATCTTGCAGGAACTGGACAAACTATCGCAGCGGCGCCCTGTTTCACCTTATTGGCGAAGCATTCTCTATGTAGGACTCGGCGCGGATGAGCTTGCCTTCGAGTCGCTGAATGAAGCTTGCCGGGAACGCGACGTCTGGCTGGTCTGGCTCGGAGTCGAGCCTCGATTTGATCGTCTGCGCGGTAACTCACACTTCCAGGAGTTACTTCGGAAAATCGGCTTGGACCGGTAAGGGGCAAAGCCGCTCCGGCTGGTCGCCGCGAGGAGACAAGAGGTTTTTACAAAACCGGGAATGGCCGTAAATTAGCGGGAAAAGTGAGGTTTTTGGCGGAAGTCAACTGCAATCAGCCTAACAGAAAAACTAGTAGTTCGCTTGAGCTATTTGCCAAGGGAAAAACGCGTTATTTTTATGCGCTCTCGCCGGAACTTTCCATGGCGCAAGACGATGCACGTTTTTCGTCGCCAACTCCGGCCCGCACAGACGCTGAGAATAACAGATGAGAATTCAGGTCGAGGAACTCTTTCATGAAGTAGCGGATTTAACAGTGGAGGCGCGGGCTCAGTATTTCGAGGAACACGGCGTCAGCACGCTCACGCGCCGGGAAGTGGAGGCGCTGGTAGCCTTCGATGCCCCTTACCACGCTACCCTGGACCGGAGTGTCGGCCAGGTCGCACAACAGGCGCTGGCACGATTGGAGCCGAAACTGCTGCGATGCGGACCGTACCGCTTGGGAGATCTCCTGGGGCAGGGCGGCATGGGAAGCGTGTATTCAGCCGAGCGCGTGGACGGAGAGGTCCAGCAACGAGTCGCCGTTAAGCTCCTGCGGCCTGGGGCGGACGATCCAGCCCTGCGCCGGCGCTTTCTGGCCGAGCGGCAAATTCTCGCCAGCCTGTCTCATCCCCACATCGCCCGACTGCTGGACGCCGGTCATCGAGAGGATGGCCAACCGTATCTGGTCGTGGAGTACGTCGAAGGAAAGACAATTGATGCCTATACGGACGGGCTCGCTCTCCAGCATAAAATTCGTTTGTTTCTGAAGGTGTGTGCCGCCGTCAGCTACCTACACCGCAACTTGGTCGTGCACCGCGATCTGAAACCCGCCAACATTCTGGTTAACGAAGATGGCGAGCCCAAGCTGCTGGACTTCAGCATCGCCAAGATACTCGACCTGACGACAGACTCTACCGTGACCGGCTCGCGCCTGCTGACGCCCGACTACGCCAGCCCCGAGCAGGTAACTGGCGGCCCGATCACGACGGCGACCGATATCTATTTACTGGGGGCGGTCCTTTATAAATTACTGACGGGCATCTCGCCGCACCAGTTCGAGGGTGGTTTGCCGGGAGCGATGGCGTGGGCAATTTCGAATGAGAGTATGACGCCGCCCTCCAAGCTGACGCCGGACTTGAAGGGCGATCTGGAAATGATTTTGCTGAAGGCCTTGCGTCGGGAGCCGTCCGAGCGCTACGCCTCGGTCGAACAGTTTTCCGAAGATCTGGAAAACTACCTCGAATCCCG
>JAFAZU010000301.1 GCA_019239585.1 Acidobacteriaceae bacterium | reverse complement strand
CCGGTGCCGATGCCGCTCTTGCCGTTTCGCAAAAGGGAAGCGCTAATGGCCTGCGCTGGTCCCCCAATGGTCAGCAGCTTGCATTCGTCAGTAATCGCCGCGATCACAGCTTTATTGGCATTTATACGCCAAACACCAAAACTCTCCGCTACCTGGACGCCAGCACGGACCACGACTCCAATCCTGTCTGGTCGCCTGACAGCAGAAAGATTGCTTACACCCGAACCCCTACGATCAGCCGCATCTATGCTTTTGTTCCGCATCGAAGCGGGCAGCCCTGGTCCATCCGCATTTCCGATCTCCAAACCAACTCGGCTCGTGAACTGTTTCGCGCTGATTCTGGTCCCGGCAGTTTATGGCACGGAACAGTCGGAGAGGCCCAAATCTCCTGGGCTGCCGACAATTACATCTTGTTCCCCTGGGAGAAAACCGGTTGGTGTCACCTTTACAGCATTCCCGCTGGAGGCGGCGCACCGAAAGAATTAACTCCCGGCGAAGGTGAAGTCGAGCACGTCGCCATGTCGCAAGATGGCAAAACGATTTACTACTCAACCAATATCGGCGACATCGACGGCCGGCACCTTTGGCGCGTTGATGCCAACGGACAAAGCGCAGCCGTGCAGATCACTAAGGGAGAAACTATTGAGTGGGAGCCCGTTCCCCTCCCGGACCAGTCAGCGTTGTTCTACTTGTCTTCGAGCTACAAGGAGCGCGCTCACGCTGCCTTTCAAACTCGTGACGGCAAGGTGACATCCTTAGCTCCGGAAACAGTGCCCGCCGATTTTCCGGCCAGGCAGTTAGTAAAGCCGCAATCCGTAATGATTACGGCAGCGGACGGCATGCCCATTCACGGTCAACTTTTCCTGCCGCCTGACGGGAGAAGCGGACAGCGTCATCCGGCGCTCATTTTTTTCCACGGCGGCTCGCGCCGTCAAATGCTGCTCGGCTTTCACTACATGTATTACTACTCCAATGCTTACTCTCTTAATCAGTACTTGGCCAATGAAGGCTATGTTGTCCTGTCCGTCAATTATCGGAGCGGCATCGGCTACGGTCTTAATTTCCGGGAAGCCATTAATTACGGAGCAGCGGGAGCGAGCGAATTCAACGATGTGATAGGAGCCGGTCTTTATCTTCAATCACGCCCGGACGTGGACCGAAAACGCATTGGCGTCTGGGGAGGTTCGTACGGCGGGTACCTGACTGCTCTCGCCTTGTCGCGCGCTTCGGATCTTTTTGCCGCCGGTGTTGACTTTCATGGCGTTCACGACTGGAGCACCGAGCGGAACTTCGATGTGCAGAGCATCGCGGGAGGCGACCCTGAAGCGCAGCAGGCAGTACAGGAAGCCGCCCGCCTAGCCTTTGAGTCTTCTCCGATGGCCTCGGTCAAAACCTGGCGCTCTCCGGTGTTGCTCATTCATGGCGATGATGATCGCAATGTCGGGTTTTCACAAACCGTAACCCTTGTTGAGGCTTTACGCCAACAACACGTTAATTTCGAAGAGCTGATCTTCCCTAACGAGATCCATGATTTTCTCCTGCATCGTGATTGGGTCACCGCCTACAAAGCCACAGCACAATTCTTTGCAAAGCAGTTGCAGGGTACGACTCCATAATGACTTGATTGCACGACAATAAATTGTGCATGAGTACGATGCCGCTCTCAAAAAGCTTCGGCAGGTTCGTTGCTCCGGCAGTTAACCGGTATCCAGGTCGTACGCTGGCTCAATGCCGAATTACCCGAAGTGAGAGCAAGATACGCGGACCTGCTGGGAGTGAGCGCCAACGGTGATCTCATTCACATCGAACTGCAGAGTTCAAACCATAAAAGGATGGCTCTTCGCATGGCGGAATACATGCTAAGCATTCACCGTCAGTTCGGGAGATTTCCAAAACAGATCGTCCTTTATGTCGGCAAGCCGAAGCTTCGAGTTGCTGTCAGCTTGTAGCGACACATTCTGCCATTGGTGAGCTATCCCAATTTAAGCTGTTCTAAAAATCAGCGCGCAGACGGAAACCGGCGCTGCGCGGCTGCGCAATTGCGGTACCAGAAAGCAAGCCAGCGAAGTTGATTAAGTTAAGCCGGTCCGTTACGTTCATCACATCCCCTTGCAGAGTAACG
>JAFAZU010000463.1 GCA_019239585.1 Acidobacteriaceae bacterium | reverse complement strand
GCTCAGATTACAACCCGGTCCGGCTTAGGGGCGGGCAAACATTTCGGCAGCGTTGAAACGTACTATGGAACTTTTGGTTCCACCGGCGGTGAGGTCAGCTACGGTTTCGGAAGTGAGAAACTCGGCAACTTCATCGCGCTGGATGGTTCGCGTAGCGGGCGCTTCCTGGACAGTCCTGAATTCACCCCGTTCCACGACATCGGCAACAATCAAACTATCTTCGACCGCTTTGACTATCAGCCAACCGCCGTCGATGTGTTCCACCTGAATCTATTTACGGCGCGTAATTGGATACAAATTCCCAACAGCTACGATCAGCTCAGCCAGGATCAAAGGCAAAGGGTACTGACTTGGAACATTGCGCCTGGCTACCAGCATACGTTCAGCTCTCAAATGCTGTTGACAGCAAACCTTTATGCGCGCAAGGACCAATTTAATTACTATCCAAGCCGTGATCCTTTTGCCGATACCCCTTCTACACAAAGTCAGAGCCGTCAGCTTCTGAACTACGGTTTTCGCAGTGACTTCGCAGTCAATAAAGGCCGGCATAACATCAAAGCTGGTATTGATCTCAAGCAGACCCGCCTGATTGAGTCTTTCAATTTCGCTATTACCGATCCGACGTTGAATGCCGTCTGCAACAGCGCGGACGGCGCTCCAATAACGATCTCCTCCGTAACCGATCCCAATACGTGCGAAGCCCTCGGCTACTCCCCGAATACGAGCCTAGAACCGGGCCTGATTCCTTTTGACCTTTCCCGGGGAGGAAGGCTATTTCAGTACCGTGCTGCTCACAACATCAACCAATATGCAGCGTACGTACAGGATGCGATTACGCTCGGCAACTTCGCCTTGAACGTCGGCCTTCGCGGCGATACTTATTATGGACTGACTTCTGATGGCGCTGCCCAGCCGCGCGTCAGCTTAGCTTATAACTTCAAGAAGACCAACACTGTGCTGCGCGCCGCCTACTCGCGGACCTTTGAGACTCCGTTCAATGAAAATCTGCTGCTTTCGAGCGCATCCGGGCTTAACAACGGTCAGGCTTTGGCCTTGCTGGGAGCAAGCCAGGCTCCGGCCATTTCACCCGGTCGCCGCAATCAGTACAACCTCGGCTTTCAGCAAGGCATCGGCAAATACATCCTGGTCGATGCCGATTACTTCTGGAAGTATACGAATAACGCGTTCGATTTCAGCACTCTGCAGAACACAACCATTACCTTTCCTATCGCTTGGCACAATTCAAAGCTCGACGGCTTCAATGCCCGTGTCAGCACCACAAATATCCACGGCTTCGTTGCCTATTGGACGACCGGGCACACGCGCGCGCGTTATTTTCCCCCTCAGTCCGGCGGTTTACTGAACAGCTCCCTTGTTCCGGCCGGTGTCTTCCGCATCGATCACGATCAGGAACTGCAATCTACGGTAAACTTGCGCTACCAGCGCCCGCATAATGAGGAGTACTTCAGTTTCATCTGGCGCTACGACAGCGGCTTGGTAGTCAGCGGAGTGCCGGACGTTGCTGCTGCCCTTCAATTGACTGCCGCTCAGCAGACTTCCATTGGCTTTGCCTGCGATGGCGTATACGCTACGTTTGGAGCTCCCATTACAACTTGCAACGGCATCGGCACTTCGAAACTGTTGACACTGCCGCAAACGGGAACGGAAAACGACGACCACAACCCGGACCGCGTGAAGCCTCGCAACGTCTTCGACCTTGGCATTGGCACGGACAACCTACTGCATGTCGAAGGGCCGAGGCGTATTACCGCCTCCCTGCAAGTTGAAAACCTGACTAATTTAGTAGCTGTTTACAACTTTCTTTCCACCTTCAGCGGCACACATTTCTTGGGGCCGCGAACGGTGATCGCCCGCGTAGGGTTTACTTTCTAGGCATTTCGTGGTATCTGCTTTGTAAACGCCGCACAGCAAAGCTGATCGGTTCAGCTTAGTAGGTCCATTATGCCCAAACTGGAAACGCCTTCTGTAAAAGAACAAGTACTGCATCCACGCGAGGCAAATAGCTCTTCGGGAGCATTGCCCATTACGAGAAACGTAGCAGTGGACGCTTATCGTGGCTTCGTCATGGTGTTGATGATGGCGGAAGTGTTGTGCTTGGCGGCGGTAGCAAAGTCGTTTCCGGGTAATTGGATCTGGCAAGTCCTTGCTTATAATCAAAGCCATGTGGAGTGGGCGGGCTGCTCGCTCCATGACCTCATTCAGCCTTCTTTTTCTTTCCTGGTAGGTGTGGCCCTGCCGTATTCTATTGCGAGCCGTTTGCGGAAAGGCATGAGCTTCCGCCGAATGCTGCCGCATACGCTCTGGCGTTCGTTTCTCCTGATTGCGCTGGGTATTTTCCTGCGCTCGATCCATAGCTCCCAAACTTACTTCACGTTCGAGGATACTCTTACGCAGATCGGACTCGGTTACACCTTTTTGTTTCTGCTCGGGTTCCGTTCTCCGCGCTGGCAATGGGGAGCTTTCGCAGCCGTATTATTCGGGTACTGGCTCCTCTGGGCGCTGTACCCGGTCGGTGTTCCCCCTAATTGGAGCCACAACTTCTCCGGTTTCGCTGCTCATTGGAACAAGAACGCCAACTTAGGCACGGCTTTTGATCAGTGGTTTCTCAATCTATTTCCGCGCCAGTCGCCGTTTGTGACGAACGGGGGCGGCTATCTTACGCTCAGTTTTATTCCCACGCTCGGGACCATGATTCTGGGACTCATCGCAGGAAGATGGCTTCGTGAGTTTGCGCCTGCTATTCCATTCCGCCGTTTGATCCTGGCAGGGGTGTCGGGAATCCTTTTGGGTTTGGTTTTGCACTTCGCCGGAATCTGCCCCATCGTCAAGCGCATTTGGACTCCTAGTTGGACACTGTTCAGCGGAGGAGCCTGTTTCTTATTACTGGCCGCATTTAGCTGGGTTATCGAGGCCAAGGGCTACCGTCGCTGGGCTTTCCCTCTCGTAGTGGTCGGCACCAATTCAATTGCTGCATACCTGATTGCGCATTTATGCGAAGATTTCATCACGAGTTCATACCGGATTCACTTCGGTGACGCGCCGTTCCGGGTTTTTGGGCCAGCGCTTCAGCCGCTGCTGCTGGGGGCCGCCGTGCTTGCGACTTACTGGCTTATGCTGTTCTGGATGTATCGGCGCAAAATTTTCTTAAGAATCTGAATCGCCCTTTATTACCAAAGCACGCCTTTTTCCGGCTGAACGGGCGGCGGCAGTTGCGTTTCGCCCAGAGTTTGCCGCAAATTAATTTCGATGGTGCGCGACAGCGCGGTCATAGGCGTGTCATAGACTTTGTTCTCAAAAGGATCTTCCAGGTTCTTTCCAATACGATTGAGAACCAGGAAGACAAAGCCGATGCTTAATGTGACAAGCGGCGTGAAAAGCTTTGTCTCATCCACCAGGACAAACGGCAGCAGAACGCAATAAGCTTGCGCGAAAAGCTCAGGATAATGATCGTACTGGCGCGGCAGCGGCGTGTTTTTGATGCGCTCACAAGCGCCCTGCACATTTGCCAGATCCGTGAAGGTGCTGTCTAGACGGGTTAGCCGCCATTCCGTAAGCAGCCCCATATTGGCTCCGTTTGCAGCATACTCGCCCATGTGTTGCAGAATCGCGGCTGGAATGTTCTGCTCTCCTCGCAGCTTGGTTACAAATTCATCAGGAAGGAATGGCACAATATCTTCCCAAGGCGACTGCTTGCGCAGATGGCAGCGCAGGGCATGAACAAATGCAAGCTGCGCGTAAATCAAATGGTGAGCAAACTGGTCTCCAGCCGCTTGTTGCTCGTCCGGAAGATCCCGTGTAAACGCAAGAGCTTGCCGCGCGATGGATCGGGAACTATTGACGAGTGCCCCCCAGAGTTGGCGTGCTTCCCACCAGCGGGCATAGGCGGAGTTCGTGCGAAAACCAAGCAGGATTCCCAACGCCGCACCCAGCACGGAAACAATCAGGTCGGGAACAGCAATTTTCTTGAATGGATGGTCGAAGTAATTCAATGCCGTAACCGCTATGGAGAGGCAGAAAAGAAACAAGAGAAAGCGGCCGATCTGCCGTAGGATGCGCGGCCAGTTTGTTCCATACTCAATGACCATTTCTTATTAAACTAACCTACTTACTTTCCGTTCCGGGGCAAAGGCGCAAATAACTCAAGCAGCGGTCGGATCGTGGCATGGCTTTCGACCGGATGGCGGAAGGGAAGGTTGGGCTCGATGCGGTAGCGATTGCGGCGACCAACCTTTTCAGCGATTAAGTAGCCGCCTTCAACGAGGTCGGCGACGATGCGCTGAGCGGCGCGCTCGGTAATACCGACTTGTTCAGCGATGCTGCGAAGACGAATCTCAGGGTCAGCGGCGATGCAAAGAAGCACGTGAGTATGATTGGTGAGAAACGTCCAGTCGCGCATCCCTTTTAGAATAGTAAAAACAGGAATTCAAAAACACGTCTTGCAATACATGATATGTATAGCGTATATTGTGGACATGTCTATCCCTATCACGGTTGCTTATGGCGACGGTATCGGCCCCGAGATCATGAACGCGACGCTCCGGATTTTAAAGGAAGCAGGCGCACCTTTATCCATTGAAACCATTGAGATCGGTGAGGCGGTGTACAGTCGTGGCTACTCGGCTGGCATTGAGCCGTCGGCATGGGAATTACTGCGCCGGACCAAGGTATTTCTCAAAGCGCCCATCACGACGCCGCAAGGAGGCGGATTCAAGAGCCTGAACGTGACGGTGCGAAAGACGCTCGGTTTATACGCGAATGTGCGTCCGTGTGTGTCCTATTATCCGTTTGTTGCGACCAAGCACCCGAAAATGGACGTTGTCATTGTCCGTGAAAATGAGGAGGATCTGTATGCCGGTATTGAGCACCGGCAAACAGCCGATGTGGTGCAGTGTCTGAAGATCATCACGCGCTCGGGCTGTGAGCGGATCGTGCGGTATGCGTTCGAGTACGCCGTGCGGAACAACCGCCGGAAAGTGACGTGTTTCACCAAAGACAACATCATGAAGCTCACTGACGGGCTGTTCCATAAGGTCTTCGATGAGGTAGGGGCAGAGTATCCACAGATTGAAAAAGAACACTGGATCGTCGATATTGGGGCGGCGAAGCTAGCCGACACGCCGGAAATTTTCGATGTCATCGTAATGCCGAATCTGTATGGCGACATTCTGTCGGACGTAGCCGCGCAGATTG
>JAFAZU010000274.1 GCA_019239585.1 Acidobacteriaceae bacterium | reverse complement strand
GGACGCTATACTCAAAATCACGAAACGCATTATCGGGCTCACGCGCACTCTTTTCCTTTATCGCTTCCTTCAGTTCGTATCATTTCCCCTTCTCCTTTTTTACTTCATCGTCCGCTGGAGCAAAGAACGCGAGTACGCGTCGACCCTACGCGAAAGGCTAGGCTTTCTTCCCCAATCGTTCAGTCGGACGAGGGCGGGTTCCATCTGGTTGCATGCTGTTTCTGTAGGTGAGGTAGCCTCCTCGGTTCCCCTGCTCAAGACCTTGCGCGAAGCAGAACCATCCACTCCCCTTTATCTTTCCACTTCGACTTCCGCAGGTCGCAAGATGGCTGCGGGCGTATCTCACCTTGTCAACGGGGTGTTTTTTGCGCCGTTTGATTTCCGTAGTTGCGTCCGACGGGTTTTGCAAACGATCCGCCCCTCGTTGCTGGTAATCGTTGAAACGGAGTTGTGGCCGAATCTTTTTGCTGAAACCAAGCGGGCTGGCGCTGCTCTCGTAATCGTCAATGGCCGTATCTCCCAGCGTGCCTGGCCGAAATATAAACGATGGCGGCGCTTATTTGCCCCGGTGCTCCGTTTACCCGATCTGGTTTTTGTGCAAAGCCGAACGGATTATGACCGTTATCTCAAGCTCGGGGTACCGGCTGCAAAGCTTCAAATTGAAGCGAATCTGAAATATGATATTTCCGCTACGGCCATGCCTTTGCAACTGCCGACGTTTGGAGCGGAGCAAATCTGGATTGCCGCCAGTACCGTTGGCCCGAACGAACGCGGTAGCTTGAGCCGCCATAACGTTGATGAGGACGACATTGTTCTTTCCGCATTTCAAGAGCTCAGCCTGGAGTTTCCGCGCACCCTGCTGGTTCTTGCGCCGCGCCAGCCCGCTCGCTTTCTCAAAGTTGCGGTGAAGCTGCAAAACAGGAATATCCGTTTCGCGCGGCGGTCCACTGCGGAGCCATTGCAGCTTCCGGGCGTGCTTCTGCTTGACACAATGGGCGAATTGGCCCGTCTTTATCCATTGGCTGATGTTGTGTTTGTTGGCGGTTCGCTGGCGCCCAGAGGCGGACACAATATCATCGAGCCTGCTGCGGCCGGTGCGCCGGTAGTAATTGGGCCTCACATGCAGAACTTCGAAGCCATTGCTTCAGATTTTAAAGAGGCTGGTGCTGTTGTGCAGATTCGGCGCGAGGCCGATCTCCTTCCAGCTATACGCAATTTGCTGCTCCATCGCGAGCAGGCGCAAGCAATGGGAGAGCGTGGGCAAAGAGTTGTCGAGGAACAGCGAGGAGTCTCGCAGCGCATAGCTCCTCACCTGTTACGCCTTCACCAGCTCGGTGAACGTAGAGCTTCGCGCCGTCTTCTCACTCGCAGTGTTTTTGGTGCTTTATCTCTCCTTTGGCAGCACGGCGGCGCTATCAAGCGACATCGTGCCGAACGTTATGCCCGATCTGTAGAATCCCTGCCGGTTCCTGTGATCAGCATCGGTGGAATCACGGTCGGCGGCTCCGGCAAGACCCCGTTTACGACGTACCTGGCTGTCCAGTTGAGGGAGCGTGGATTTTCTCCCGCGATCCTGACGCGAGGTTATCGCCGGCGCTCTCCAGCACGCAGCCTTGTCATCGCGGCAGGAGCCAAGGTTCCGACTGCTTTTACAGGAGATGAAGCGCAGATTTTTTTACGCGCCGGCATCGCGCCGGTTGGTATTGGGGCGAACCGCTACCGAACGGCTCAATTGCTTTTATCCCGGTTTCCTCAAACCAATGTTTTGCTGCTGGATGACGGCTTCCAACACGCCCGGATTCGGCGGGATGTAGATGTGGTTTTGATTGATGCTTTAGATCCTTTTGGGGGCGCGGAAGTGGTTCCGGCTGGGCGGCTGCGAGAGCCTCTCACCGCGCTCGGAGGAGCTGACATATTTGTGATTACGCGTTGTGATTCCCATTTACGATTCGAGACGATTGTTAGTAAATTGCGTCAGTACAATGCAGAAGCTCCGGTGTTTCGCACGCGCTTCAGTGTCCATCGTTGGCGGGATTTGCGCACGGGCGCAGTATTGGAGGAACTACCGGAAACCAGAGTGGCGGCGTTTTGTGGATTGGGAAATCCACAGAGTTTCTGGAACACGCTGGAGATGCTGGGAGTAGAGGTCGTATTCCGCTGGACGTTTGACGATCACCACGCTTACAAGCCAGTTGAGCTACGGCGGTTGGCGGAGCAGGCGCGCCAAAATGGGGCCAAAATGCTGGTAACAACGGAAAAAGATCTCATTAACTTACCAAACCAGGCGGAAAATGCGTTAGGGGAGTTTTCTTTGGCTTGGCTCGAAATTGAACTGAAGATTGAAGGGGAAGAAAGGTTTTTTGAGATTCTCGGAAAAAGTTTTTCGTATCTATAAAGCAGAAAAACAATTATTAGCTTGTTTTCGCCTTTTATTCGCCATAGGATAATAGTAAGTTTCATGCAGTTTCCAAACCTCGAAATTCCCTGTGAACAGTTCGTACTCGATAACGGCTTAAACGTCATTGTTCACGAAGATCACAAGACACCTATTGTTGCGGTCAACCTCTGGTATCACGTTGGTTCTAAGAATGAAAAACCGGGAAAAACGGGATTCGCACACCTTTTTGAACATCTAATGTTCGGCGGCAGCGAGCACCTGCCGGGAAGCTATATCGAAGCGATGGAGCGGATTGGCGCGACCGACCTGAATGGTACCACCAGCGAAGACCGTACCAATTACTTCGAGAACGTTCCTTCCTCTGCTCTCGAATATGCCCTGTTTGCTGAATCAGACCGGATGGGGCACTTTTACAGCACAATTAGTCAGGAAATCCTTGATCTGCAGCGCGGCGTAGTGAAAAACGAAAAGCAGCAGGGGGAAAATCAGCCGTACGCCGTTGCCGAAGATTTAGTAGTGAAGTCTACTTATCCGGCTGGGCATCCTTATGCGCATACGGTCATCGGCTCGATGGAGGATCTGGATTCAGCGTCGCTCGATGATGTCCGCGAGTGGTTCCGCACGTATTACACGCCATCCAATGCCGTGCTGGTCTTAGCTGGCGACATTACAACTGCGACGGCAGAGACATTGACGCGGCGTTATTTCGGCGATATCTCTTCCGGCGTTCCGGTAGCGCATCAACGCTCGTGGGTGGCGAAGATGACGGGCGAGCACCGTGAAGCAGCGCAGGACCGTGTTCCGCAGGGACGTATTTACAAGATCTGGAACGTTCCCGGTTATGGAACCGCAGCCGCTGATTATTTGCGCATGGCGGCTTCCGTGCTTTCTTCAGGCAAAAGTTCACGGCTCTATAAGCGATTGGTCTATGACGACCAGATTGCCACGCAAGTAGCCGCTTACCTTGATGAGCGCGAGATCGGCAGTCAATTTGTGGTGGTTGCCACGGCCAAACAGGGCGAAGACTTGCGGAAGGTCGAGCGCGCTTTGGACGAGGAAATGGAGCGCTTTCTCGACCGAGGCTTGACGGAAAGGGAAGTCGAGCGCGTCAAAACGCAATCGTTTGCCGGATTTGTGCGAGGCATTGAACGGATTGGAGGATTCGGCGGCAAATCCGATATCTTGGCTTCCGGCCAAACTTATATGGGTTCTCCTCATGCGTATCGCGAACGGCTCCAACGTTTGGAGGAAACCCGAGCGGAGGACGTTCAAAGCGCCGCGCAGGAGTGGCTTTGCGATGGCGTGTATGC
>JAFAZU010000268.1 GCA_019239585.1 Acidobacteriaceae bacterium | reverse complement strand
GCCAAGCTTGACAGCTCTGTGATGACACGGTTCAGAACAACTTCTTCACGCGGAGTTTGACTGGGCTCTCCCAACGCTACCTTCCACATGCTTTGAATCAGGCGTGCGCCGCTGTCATTAGATATTCCTTTGCTCATGGCGGGCCATTCCTCTGTGATGACTGCGTTTGCATAGCGACGGGTCAGCGACTTAAGTTGAGCGCAAGCAGCGGCGGGCATTCCGTCAGCCATTCGATACAGGAGTATCAGAGAATTCGCTTCCACCTCGACGTTGGTTTCAGCGGATTGATAATCGTTCCATACGCCTGAAAGCATGAACGCGATAATAACCGCGTAGCTGGTGCCGAGAAATCCGATTTGCCAGCCGATTAAGTCGTTATGCGGTTTACGGCTTTGTGGCGGCCAAACGCGGCGCAGTTGCCAGAGTAACAGGAGAGATAGGGCGACGCCGCCCGCTACAAGCAGGCTGCTTTGAAAGAAATCGAGCATAAAGTAGCTTTAGCGGGCGTCTTTTATACGAGAGAGATCAAATTTGCCGAGCAGAAAGGGCTTTGAGGTGGGCGGAGCCGACGCGGTCATATCCACTGGATACGGCTGGTCCACGGTGGTTGGCAAACCCCACACGTTCCCGTTAGTCAGATCGATCAGAACTTTGCCCAAAACCTGCCGGCTCCCATCCGGCGCACGAAGCATGGTGGTTCCCGGCTCTATGTAGACGGTAGAACCGGACGATAGTGACTGGGCATAGACGCGCGGCACAGTTCTCAGGGATTGCAGCAAATCCGCAGTAACCAGCACCGTGAGTAAAATCAATAGCATTTTGAAAACGGAATCAAGTTTCATTCCCGTTATCATATGCTAAAAGCGGTAATGCGGACTGATTGTTTCTTGTAGGCAGGGCGGCGAACAGCCGGTCACTACGTTCCCGGCTCCGTCGGGAGTGAGAAAACAGTTTTAAGTCAACTGCTTTTCCATTTGGTCGTGCAGGACGGCTACGCCGGGATCACGTTGCACGGCTCCGGAGTAATGTTTCCAGAAATCGTTGGCTTCGCGGGAGGGCGAAAGCAAGGCCCGGGTGTCCTCTAATAACTGCGCGAAGTCACGCTCGGTTTTGGGCGGATTTTTAGCAGCCAAAGCTTCGTCCATTTGCACGACCAGAGTAGTGACCGGACGCAGCCAGGCGAACCATGGGTCGTTAATAAGCAGTTGCAGGAATGCTGCCGGCGAACCGACGTTGCCGTGTATCAGCTCGTAAGAAGCGCGCTCGGAATCAAGCAGTGCTTTGTGCAGGTTGAGTAAAGTGCCTCGTACTTCTTTCAGTTTCTGTCGTACAGCATCCGAGGCCGCTGTAGGAAGCTCCATCAAATTTCAGGTTAACGCGAAGCATTTTGAAAAGCCGCAAATTGAACTTCCAAATGAGCATCACGATAAGTTCCCGGCGTGTTGTCGCAGGCATCATTTCCAGGTACGCGGATCTTGAAGAGTTCCGGGTTTTGCTCCACCAGGATTCCGCCTTCTACTGCGATGGGCCGTGCGGTCGTATGAAACAACAGGCTTGGGCAGGAGCCCCGAGCGATAACTAGATCCGCTTTATATGTTTGTCCAGTCCAGGCAGCGCGGCGGATGCGCAGGTTGCGGCTTTCTTCGCCGATGACGGGCGGGTGCCATTCCACTTCAGGTGCAAATCCGCTAGTGTAATTTACTGCTATGCGGGCCTTTCCCGAAAGGCTCACTTCGGTGTGGGCGTGTATGTCTTGCGCGTTTGATAGAGACGTTACCGGAAGCGTTTGTCCGTTCTTTGTGGCGCGCAAGTTCGTGCTGCCCAGTGGGATTTCCGGCTCAAATACGAGAGTGATGGGAGGTCCTTCGGTGGTGATTTCCAATTCAGTTTGAGTTAATGAGCGGCGCAGGTGAAAGTTTAGCGTCGTTTCGCCTACCCGCAGGCGATTGACCGTTACCTCCTTCCAGGCTGGCGGCAAGTGGGGCGCGATGGTGAATTTATGAGTCAGGGCGTCCGGCTCAATCCCGAGAACTCCGGAGAGTGTCGCTGTGACTAGCGCAGAGGAAGACCAGCTTTGCTCGGGCACCGATACATCTAACTCACGAAACGTGTTGCCGGAATAGACTTCGTCTACGTGGCCGGGTGAATCGGTGAAGCTTTCTTCTATCAGGCTTCGCCAAAGCGGGATAGCGGTTAAGGGACGATGGTTTTGGAAAAAGGCTCGTGCCGCAGTTCCGGTGCCGACCGGCCAGACGCTTCCGCCCGCGTAGGAAGCAGCCTCGAAGTGTTGATCGTTCGCAGGAATACTGCGCATTCCCCAATCTGTAAAAAACGAAGGTACGGAAAGGAAGTCAAGCGCCGCTTCGTTGTAGCGGCTGGGAAAAGTTTTCTGCAGAATCGTTCCAATCGGCGAACTCATGATCTGCGGTAGCGGGGTGCCGTCCTGCAGAAAACCGGTGATGAAATATTGATTTTGGGCATTCCAATAGCGGCCCGGGAGGTTCCTACGGGCGCGGTCTGCCCGTGTATGCGCTTCTTTTCCTGCGTTTGGATCGTTTTGCAGCTCCGCCATTTCACTGTAGGCTGCGGCGGCGGAAGTCCAAGCCGTTGCTAAGGAAAGCTCCTCAGAAAGACGATTTTGTTCGTTTGCGCCTGATTTGTCAGCAGGGATGCGGGGCAGGCCGTCTTTTTCGTTAACGAGAGCAACGCTGTAACGATAAGCGGACTGAAGCGAGGGCCATTGCTCCCGCAGCAAATCTTTATCTCCTGTCCAGGCCAGGGTTCGCCGGAACTGTGAAAGGTACTGCGGCGAGATATCTACGTGTACGAAAGCGTAGGGCAGCTTCGTGAACCAGTCGAGAAATGTGGCGCTTTGCGAGATTTCGTGCCACATCATGCCGGTTTGGCTATTCTGATAACGGCTGAGAAAACGGTACTCGTCGCTGAGAAGGGCGCGTTCACCCACAGCTGCTAAACCATCCAGTACAGTGAGGCCGTCGCCCGCAAAAAACCAGGCATACTGCGGCCTTCTGGTATCGCGCGAGGGTCCGTAGCCGCCCACGAGACCGCAGCCTAAATATGGATTATCGGCAATCGCCTGCTCCATAGCGATTTCCGCCCAGGCGAACGCCTGATTTACGCGCTCGTCTGGAGTTTGCAAAGATAGTAGCGAGTTTTGCAACTTTCCGTAGTGCACCTTTGCCTCTTCCAAGAGAGAGCCGGTGTTATTAAGAAGCTTTGTAAAAGTGTTCTCGCCGTTGTAATGGCCCTCGAGGTCCAGTGCAATGGCAAGTTTTGCTATTCCCGCTGTCCGCATCGTGAGGGTAAGCGTACGCTGCGCATTCCACGGTTCCCGGTATTGGTTTGCGTCGGAATGACGAATTGTTTCAGGCGATCCGATCAGCGCATGAAAGCGCCCGGTCGTTTCCGCGAGTTGAAAAGCATTACGCGCCGGGAGCCAACTGGCGTCCTGCCCGCCGATTCCCGCCGGCCACATCAAATCCAGGACCGGATGAAATTCGGCGGTGATTTCAACAGGCGATCCGCCGTGAACTTCGTACAAGATGAGAATACCGGGTTCATCTACGGGCACGAACAAAGTTTCTTCTACGGTGAAGTCCTGCGCAGCGTAGACCCGCGTAATGGATTGCGGGCGATAGATGATGCGACGCAGCAGCGAGTTGCCCCCGACACGGCCCCCGCCGTTCTTCTCGAAGAAGACGCGAAAATTGTCAAAGATTTGAAAAGGGTAGATCCAGCCTTCGAGCGATTGCGACCCGTAGCCTTCCAGCAGCGCCTTGCGGCCCTTTGCCGCGAGAAAGCGTTTCGGCGCGACAGCCTCCGTATCAATTGTCAGATCCGGAAGAGCTGTCTGCGCCGAAAGGGCTAAAAGGAGAAGAGAAGCATAGCCGGTCACTTCGTTCGCGGCTCCGATTCAAGCATTAGAACTGGATGTGCGC
>JAFAZU010000260.1 GCA_019239585.1 Acidobacteriaceae bacterium | reverse complement strand
ATGCCACAGCGGATTTGGAGAGGAAGCATCCGCATCGAACGCATAAACGCTGTCATGCTCGGTCGCTACGAACAAGAGATTGTGGATGCCTTTACCAGGGATATCGACTTTCGGGAAATAAAGCGGCTGCGCATATACATCTCCGTCCACCGGTAGCGAGAAAATCTTTCCAAACTGACGAACATTCACGTTGTTAGGCGTCAGAATGGTCTCATTCAGATTAGCGCCCGTGCGCATGTTGTTGTATTGCGATGTTGTAATCTTTGGCAGCTCCGCCGCGAGCAGGAGAGCTGCATTTGCGCTAAGAACGATTGTGGCTTTCACCCATGCCGAGCGTCTGCTTGCTGCTCGGGATCGCACCAATCGTACGCTGAAAAATAAAAAAGCGAACATAGTCTCGTCTATCTCCTTTGCAGCTTGCTTTTTGCCAGCCGTTCTGCTGTTTCGAGCGCATCTGCTGCTTTTACCTTTACGTCGGGCACAATGCCCGTTCCTTCCCAGTCGGTCTCCGAAAAGGGGTTGATCGCCTTCAGCCGAGGAATGCCCATACCGAAGTGATCGTTGATGCGATGGAAGACCCCGGCATGCGCGCTGCCGTGCGTGGTCTCGCCGACCACCGTGACGCGTTTCAGCATTTTCAGGTCGTAGGTGAATTGTTCCGCAGCCGAGATCGTGGAAACGGAGGTTAAGACGTATGCCGGTTTGTCCACGAGTCGGTTTCCCTGTCGCGGCTGTGTCCAGGACCGCACAGTCGGATTTGTCCTCGGATCATACAGGAACTCTGGATGATCGAAGAGATAGCTGGCTAGCAGGGTGACCATCTCTCCTGAACCGCCGCCATTGTCTCGCAAGTCGAAGATAATGGCATCCACACCATTCAACGAAGCCATAGCCGCTTCTGCCCTCGCTTTGCAGATCGATACATCAGGAAAGGCGTCGAGCTTAAGATAGCCAATGTTGTGCGGGAGGACCTTGACTGGTTCGAAGGTGCAATTGCTTTGCTCCAACTCCTTTCGATAGCGCGCCAGCAGGGCAGGCGTCGGTTTCAGTGGAGCATCAGGCAACACCTCTTCGTTATAGACCACTTCCAGGTGCATATCATGGCTCACATCCCTGATGTGCCTGGTCAGCAGATCGGCGAAGGCTCCGCCTTCCGCCACTGCGTTGTAATCGCCCCTTTTCTCATACATAAACAGTGCGGCAGCGATTTGCTGCGCTACTTTTGGATCGAAGTAGTAGCGTTTGACATTCTCTATCACTGCATTCATCACACGCCGGCGTTCTGCGGCATCTAACTTTCTGCTGTTAACCGGATCCTGCATCCATACAGTGAGAGCATACCCATATATCAAATTTCTGCGCGGTTCAGTCGAGAAGGCAATGAGACCAAAAGTAGCTAGCGAAAGTACTCCCGCCACGAGCAACGATCCGAGACGAGGCGCTTCATAGCCGAAAACGTAGAATGCGGGTGTGCCGTGTTGCTGATGCTCCGCTAAGGCGCAGGCGAGGGAATCAGGAATCCGTTGGTGCTTGCGGCCAACGGAGATTGCGAGATCATACAGCAGATCGATCCAAAGGCGGAGCTGCCGGAAGAACCCTGTTTCATTGCGCGAGCGGTCACGAAAAAGTTGAAGAGCTGCATCGCCGTATCTCTTGCGAAAATGACGTGGATAGAAGTGTAGTAAACAGAAGTAAATTTTTTCAAACATGCTCTCCCCTGAAAATGTTCTTTGCACGGGCAACTCGCAGGATGTCGGCAAGTCTCTCCGCCTCCGCACGTGCCAGCTTGCGTCCTGCCGTAGTCAACCGATAATATCGGCGCCGCTCCTCTCCCGGTTTTTCGGCGCGCAACTCGATCTCCTCAATCAGCGCCGCCTCGAGAAGGCTCTGGATCGAGCTGTAGAGCGTTCCAGGCCCTAATCGCATACGACCGCCAGTTTGTTCGGCCACCTGCCGCATAATTCCGTAGCCGTGCAGATCCTCACCGACAAGGGAGAGCAGGATATGGAAAGCAGCCGAGGGGAGTGGGTTCAGCTTTTGTTTAGGCATACAGTCGATTTTCAGTATACCGACAAACGACTGTAACGGAAACGCAAGATCGCTCCTATTTCAACAGCAATCCTTCTGCTTTACAGCCGCAAGCTGATGCTTTGACCCACAGACGCTCCCAGCTCCCTGGCGGCATCTCCTTGATTGATCCCTGCTTCGAGGTAGCCCGAACTGCCGGAGTAAACAAACGGTTGTCCGGCGGGAGCTTCGCCAAAAGTGTCGTGATAACGGGAAATCATTTGATGATTGCCAATCTCCAGCCGGAAAGCCTGCTGTTGGACATTTGGAAAATCAGCAACCTTGAAATTGGTAACGATGTTTCCAAAGCGGTCAATGCACAAAATCTTGCCATGCCACCAATCCGGCCTGATTCGCTTCGGCCACATGTCCGCGATCTGCGTAATGCCGTCCAGTTCCGGCCCTACATCTTCCGGCCTCAGGCGTTGACTGGCAAGGGCGGCTGCTGTGGGAGCAAACAGGTCACGGCCATGAAAAGTTTTGGAAATGTCCGGGTGTACCAGGTCAGGACGGAGAATTTCGAATGCTTTGAAGGCTGTTCCGGGCCCGGTAATCAGACTGAGAACGCCATTGTCCGGGGCAATAAAGTATTGATTGCGCGTTGTGATGACCAACGGTTTTCGCGCTGTGCCCACACCTGGGTCCACCACAACCACATGCGCGGTACCCTCAGGAAAGTAGGGAGCAGCTTGTTCAATAGCATAAGCGCCCGTGTAGGTGGAAAAAGGCTGAACTTCGTGAGTCACATCGATAATCTGCGCGTCGGGGCAGTGGCGAAGAATTACTCCTTTCATGGTCCCAACGTAGTGGTCGGTCGTTCCAAAATCAGTCGTGAGCGTAATAATCGGACGCTGTGGCGAAGGGTTCATTGCTGTTAAAATTGTAATGAACTCCTCAAAATTCCGGCTCTTGCGCGTCCGTCGCGCCTGGTTGGTTCACTGTTTTGCTGTACTTCGATCACAATGCGACTACTTTTCTTGCGCCTGAAGTTGCCGACGCTTTGACGCAGGCTCTGCGGGATGTTTACGGAAACCCTTCCAGCATCCACCGGCAGGGGCAAAAAGCGCGTCAGGAGCTGGAGAACGCGCGTCGGACGATTGCCGGATTTATGACTGCATCCCCGCAAGAGTTTGTCTTCACGAGCGGTGGGACAGAGTCGAATAATTTGGCAATCAACGGCTTGGTGCGGAACTTGTCGCCAGGACGCAAGCACGTCATTACAACCGCAATAGAGCATCCGGCGATTCTGGAGCCTATTCGCCAACTCGAGCGCGAAGGCGTGGATGTCACTTACCTTAACGTTGACTCAAAGGGCATTATTGACCCTGACGCGATCCTAAGTGCCCTGCGTGACGAAACCGTGCTGGTTTCCGTCATGCACGCTAACAACGAAGTAGGCAGCATTCAGCCCATTCGGTCTGTTGCGAACCTGATCGAAGCGCGACGCGGGGGTGGGCAAACGATTTTTTTTCATTCGGATGGGGTGCAGGCGTTTGGAAAGCTTCTTGTCAACGTGCGGGAGCTTGGGGTCGATCTTTATTCCGTGAGCGGCCACAAAATATTTGCACCGAAAGGTATTGGCGGGCTTTTTGTAAAGAGCGGCGTGCCTTTGCGCCCTGTCCAGTTAGGCGGTCGTCATGAACGAGGCCGACGGGCCGGAACGGAGAATGTTCCGGCTGCGGTCGCTTTTGCCCGTGCGGTCTCATTATGTAGCAACCCCTCTGAAAACGGCGTAGCGGCGCTGCGAGATGCTTTTGAATCCCGGCTACGCGCGCGTGGTGTCCACTTTGACATAAACGGCGCTCGTGACTGCCGCTTACCGAATACAAGTAATCTGCTATTTCCTGGTATTTCCGCCGAGGCGCTGGT
>JAFAZU010000087.1 GCA_019239585.1 Acidobacteriaceae bacterium | reverse complement strand
CGTATTATGGGCTAGAGCATCGATAAGCGCCTTGCAAATTTATATAGTGTTTGAGGAAGAATCTATGACGGAAGCGAAAGTAACAATGGTGTCGATTGGCGACGAGGGTGCGCTCAATACTGCGATCAAGCCTTCGTTACATGAGATCTGGATAGACCGCGATCTGGCCTGGCTCGATTTCAACGAGCGTGTACTGGCCGAGGCGCTCGATGAGCGTACACCGCTTCTGGAGCGCGTCAAGTTTCTTGCTATTTTTACTTCCAACCTCGATGAGTTTTTTATGAAGCGAGTAGCGGTGTTGCGTTCCTCACCCGCTCCGGATTCCACTGAACTTCTCGGGGAGATCAACAAAAAGCTGCTGCCCATGCTGCGTACTCAGGCATCCTGTTTCAGCGCGCTCATCCCCAAGTTGGCGCAAAACGGTATTCATCTCCGGCGCTGGCAAGAACTGACGCCGGCGCAACAGGAGGAGGCGAACCATTTCTTCGATGCACAAATTTTCGCCGCTCTTACGCCCTTGATTATTAACACGGCTGAAACGTTTCCGTTTCTTTCAAACCTTTCCACTTCGCTCGTCTTCTCAATTGAGGACCCGGAAACCACACAGCATATGTATGCGCGCGTGAAAGTTCCTTCCGGCTTGCGGCAATGGGTTCAACTACATGCTGACGCATCTGCAAATGAGTTTCTGTTTGTCCGTCTGCACGAAATAATCGGCGCTAGCTTGACTAAGCTGTATGAAGGCATGACCGTGGGCGCGACCAGCCTCGTGCGAGTCACGCGCGATGCCGAAGTGGACACCACTAATAATCAAGAAACAAGCCTTTTCGAGCAAGTAAAAAATCAAATTCGGAAGCGTCGCTACGAACCAGTCGTCCGACTTGAGTTTACTAAGGGCGCAGATCCGACCATTAAAGACCTGTTGTGTCAGCACTTTCAACTTCGCCCGGAGGACGCCTACGAAGTGTCTGACGAACTTGACTATACCAGTCTCTTCGAACTCAGCGGTTTACCAGTGACTGATCTGATCAACACTCCATGGACGCCGGTCGTGCCATCTGTTTTGCAGAATGGGCATCACGACATATTTCATGTGATACGATCGGGCGATCTCCTGATCCATCACCCATACGAAAGCTTTGACGCGAGCGTCGAGCATTTTGTTGAAGCTGCCGCCGACGATCCGCAAACCGTGGCGGTCAAAATGACGGTTTATCGGGTCGGCGACGACACGCCATTCGTGAAATCGCTTATCAAGGCAGCCGAAGCAGGGAAACAAGTCGCTTGCGTTGTTGAGCTGCATGCTCGCTTTGACGAAGAACGCAATCTGCACTGGGCCGCCGCGCTCACACAGGCAGGCGCCCACATCACCTTTGGCGTCAAGGGCCTCAAGATCCACAGCAAAACCGCCCTGGTAGTTCGTAAAGAATCAGACGGTCTGCGCGCTTACGCCCATATTGGTACGGGCAACTACCATGTTCGGACTGCCCGTCTCTATGCTGATGTCGGTTTGCTGACCTGTGATCCGGCGCTTACACGCGACGTCATCTCGCTATTCCACTACCTGACCGGTCACTCCCACAGTCCGGATTATAAAACTCTGCTGGTCGCTCCGACCACCATGCGAAAGCGATTTCTCGAGCTTATCCAGCGTGAAATCGAGCTTACGAAAGCAGGTCGTCCTGGTCGCATTATTGCCAAGATGAACCAGCTCGAAGATCCCGAGCTGATCGAGGCGCTTTGCAAAGCCTCGCAGGCCGGCGTCTCTATTGATCTCATCGTCCGTGGTTTTTGTTGCCTCAGACCTGACGTTCCCGGCCTTACCGATCACATTCGCGTGCGCTCTATTATTGGCCGTTTCCTGGAGCACTCGCGGATCTATTACTTCGGCGCGGGCGCGGAAAATCCAATCGATGGTGAGTTCTATATCGGCTCTGCTGACTGGATGTTCCGCAATCTTTCCAAGCGCATCGAGGTCGTTTGTCCCGTGAGAAGCGCGGAGCCGAAGCAGCGCCTCTGGGAGATCCTGGAAATCTGCTTACGGGACCGCCGCCAAGCATGGGACCTGGGCAGTGACGGCGGGTATTCCCGCCCGCAAGCGGGTAATCCGGACGGCCCCGGTTCGTTGGGAACCCATCGCGAGCTCATGGAACAGGCGCTGCGTTTGTGCAACCAGTGAAGATCGTGTGACTTTACCCATTTATTGGCCGTTTGACAGCTGGATGGGTTAATTCCGGTGTAGGAAGCATCCGCTCCAGCGGTTTGCATGGGAGGGGAGCCTGTAAAACCGGTCACTGCGTTCGCGGCTCCGTTTCCACGTCAGAGCCGGAAACGGAGTGACTGGGTGCAATTGAATCGAAAAACGCTTTAGCCACCAGAGCGCAATACTCTTTTGCGCACGCTGCTTCTGAGCACAATCGTGTTGGCTGTCGCGACAATCCAATTCAGTTTCCGTTTTGCCCGTCGTTCGACCGCTATATAGCAACAATCGCCACGGGAGCTCGGAAGCCAGCTGTGAATAACTGGGCGTCACGAGACTGCTCGCTAACTTCTGAATGCCATGACTGTGGGGACATCTATAATCCCATTTGACGAGTATCCGGGCTGGAGGTCTCTTGGACACGATTGCACGAGCGGTTTTGACGATCACTGCCGTCTGTATTGCCTTAGGCGGCCTCTACGATGTTTTTGTCCCTCAGCTTCCACGTCACCTCGTTTCCGGAAGTGATAAGAGCGAGCGCACTCGTAAGGAAGTTCGAGAGCTACTGCGCGCGTTAGGTGGATGTTTGGTAGCGATTGGTCTGTCACTCGGGATACTGGTGAGCACTGCCGGTCGTGAATGCAATTCAACGCTGATGTGGCTGGTGCTTACGCTTGTCTTGCCGGCGGAAGGAACGAACGCCTTCTGCATGTGGCGGGTTGGCGCGCCGTTTTTTATTCCGTTGTTGTTTGTGGTCTTGGCGCTGATTGGAGCCGGGCTCGCCTTATGGCCTAACCACTGAAACCATCCGCCTGCGAATAGAAGCCCCGACAGCCTCAATCGCTGTTGCGCTTCCGGCAACCAGGGAGCGAGCAGCATCCAGTTGTGCCACATTCCGGGCGAAATGAACCAAATTCACCTCAACACCTGTCATCAGCGCCTTGTCTCGCAGGCGCTGCGCATTACCCAACACCAGTTCCTCCTCACTGGCCAGCACCAACAGCGGCGGCAGACTGCACAACCCGCTGTAGATCGGATCCTGTGTTCGGGTGCGCGGCTCCTTCAAAGCAGTTGGTCTCGTGAGTTCTGCCTGCTAATAGTAAGCGGCTAGGATCGGTCCGCGTGCTCCCGTGCCCACTCTCCGAGGCGATCAGATCGTCCGCTGAAATAGCGCAACGCGAAAGCAAGTTCGTCCGGGTGCGCTAGAGACCAGGCAAGAATACGCTCTAACTTCGTCAGATCGTCCCCGATCGCGCTGATTTCAACCAGCTCTGCTTCAACAATTTGGGGATCTCGCACGGGCTTTAACGTTTCTTTGGCTGTCCCGCTGTGTTGTCCGGCGTCAGGGTATGCGGATCTTTGCTGGCCTTATTACCATCCGCTTCCTTGTTGTCGACCGACTTGATGCTTTTTTCCGGTTTGGCATTCGGATTTCCTTGTTGCTCGTTCGGGTCGCTGGGTGTACCATAATGACCGCGATCGCTGCTTTTGCAGCCGCAAAGCAAACCAAGAAAAAGAACGGGGAGAACCTTCCAAACCTTACACATAGTGAATAGAGGAGCCTGAACCTTGAGTATATAGCGCCGGAGTTTACAATCCTGTTCCGCTTATTGATTTACTTCTCGCAGCAGGAGGGTTCGCAAGGCGCGCAGATCGTGCAGCACGCGCTGGCTCGATTCCACGTGTGAGTTCAATTGCGACAATTTGTA
Organism: Acidobacteriaceae bacterium; assembly: GCA_019239585.1. GTDB lineage: Bacteria > Acidobacteriota > Terriglobia > Bryobacterales > Bryobacteraceae > Bog-105. The sequence continues at coordinate 455 of JAFAZU010000087.1, read as the reverse complement.
TACGACCAGCCGGAATGCTTCCTCACGACGAGGAGATGCGGTCTTGTCCTGCTCCACGGTCTTGTCCTGCTCCATAAGATATTCAACTTCCTGGCGAGCTTTGGTTGATTCGATTTGCAGTAATTGTAGAAACTCCAGGGCGCTTTCGATTGTGTCGAAGGGTGTCGTTTGCTTTCGGACGGAATCGTTTTTCAACTGCTCACCTCCGCTTTGAGCGTAGCTGATGACTACAATAATTTTCACCCCTTGTGCCGGAACGAGAACAGTTCAATATAGGAATTGGTTCGTATGTCTTATTTTTATCGAGAGTTGCACGACCGGGAACTCTTAAACCAGGCGGAACTGATTCTGCAGGAACTACAGGATCGGGCCCTCATTGACGTGTTTCTCCCGCCAGGGGACGTTGGAGAACAGGAAAGGGCGCAGGGCGCTGTTTTCCCCAGGCGACTGACTTC
>JAFAZU010000082.1 GCA_019239585.1 Acidobacteriaceae bacterium | reverse complement strand
AACGACATAGTAAGGATTGTCGCGGAGGAACGTGCCCCAACTGTCCGGCGCACCGTAATAATCCAGCGTCCGCGTGGTGAAAATGGTCCCGTCCCGCCCGTTGCGGTTGTACTCAAAGCGGAAGCGGAGATTGTTGGTGGCGTGTAGGAGAAAATTCAGCGATCCGAATCGTCGCACCGTCGCCCAATTGTGGTTACTTGTTAACCCGCGAAGACCGTTCGCAAGAATGAGATTGTCGTTCTGATCCCAATAGTAATAGCTTTGGCGGTAATTGACGCGCAAATCGTAGACATTCGTTTTACTCACGGTAAGCTGACCGCCGGGAAACGGATCGCCGCCCAATCCACTGGCCGTTAGTTGGAAAGTATCGGCAAACAAGTTCGATGAGTCTTTGGCTTTTCCGGTCAGGTTGAAATCGAACAAACGGAATCCGCTTTCCAGGTCAAACATCTGCTGGAACGTCTGCTTTCGGCCGCCTATGTCAGTGAAGCGATACCCAACAGTCGTGGACCCCTGCGTTTGGAACGGCCCCCAGGTGACTGGCGTTTCCGGCAGTTGAGCGTACATCGCAGAGCTGGCTGCCAGCGGAACGAGCAGGAAAGCGCTCCATCGCATTTTCATCTGGCCCTCATTGCAGGAAATACTGGTTCGTGTTGGAACCGTGAATGGTGACATGGCAGCGGGTGCAATCGCCGAGCGTTTGAAACCCAAGGCGGCCATGGGGAACGTTAGCTGCCTGTGGGTTCACATGACATTGCAGGCAGAGGAAGCGGCTCTCGGTACGCAGGATCAAATGCGACTGAACTGTGCCATGCCGGCTATGGCACGCAGTGCATCCCTCCACCCGCAGCGCCGGATGCTCGTAAACATAAGGGCCGCGCTTTTCCGTGTGGCAGGTGACGCAAACCTCAAAGCCGATCTTTTTGAGCTGCTGTGGATTCAGAGTTCCATGCGCGCTGTGGCAATCGGTACACTTCATGAAGCCTTCCGGAACTCGATGGTGATTGGGCAGCGCGAAGTTTGCTTGAACTGTAAGATGGCAGCCGAAGCACAGATTGGGCTGCTTTTGCTTCAACAGGCTCTCGTGCAGCCAGCGCGTTTCTTCGGGCAGGGCCGGAATCTGGAAGAACCGCTCCTGCGTTACTTTCAACTGGCTGCCAGTCTGCTCCTGGTTCGGGAGTAGCAGGTGCGCCGCGTGGCACTGCTCGCAGGAAACGCCCGCCAGCTTATGCTGCGAACGTCCGAACAGGGACTGATCCTGGCTCGTATTGTGGCAGAACGTGCAATGCGAAGAGTTTTCCGCCGGTTTGCCGTGAAAGCCGAAGATCAGTTTCTTGCCAGCTGTCATCTTCTCCTGGCTTGTGCTGGCCGCCATCATGGCATCCGCATGGGCTTTTCCAGGGCCGTGACATGATTCACAGCCGGTTCCGAACTTCGCACTGGCGGGATAGGCGCGGGCATGCACTGTTTTTGAGAACTGTTGCGCCTCTTCCTGATGACACGCCGAGCAGGTCTCGATACCCGCATAGTCTTCCGGGTTGATATCCGCCGGAGACCGCCAGGTAACGGACGGATTTTGAGAAGCGGCAGGCTGCTTCTGGGCAACCGCTACGGGAATCCATAGGCAAGCGCATAAAAGGAGTGAGCTTCGCGCAACGGCTGGGTGAAATGACCCGATCGGGTTCGTCTTTTGGCGCAGGGTCCCCGCCGCACGAGTCTTACACTCTGCCCGCAGAACCTTTGCTGCAGGGAGCGCCTCTCGTTCTGGCCGGAGCATCAGTGCTGTGCCCATCGCTGTCCGATACTGATTGCAATTGCCCTGCCGATTCGGGGTGACCGGCAGAAGGAGCCGCCGTTCGCGGCAGTGAAATCACGAGATGGCAGATGACTGGGCTTTGGAGGAGCGTGGAACCGCGCACAGCTTGAGTGAAATCACCCAGCCGGCGAGACCTCAATGCCGAACTTCTTCATCTTGTAGCGAAGGGCATCCCGGCCGATTTGCAGAAGGCGTGCGGCTTCCGACTGGTTTCCGTTCGCATGACTTAGAGCTTCGACCAGCAAACGGCGTTCCTGCTCGTTCAACGGAGACAGCTCCTGCACCCCGGGCGTGGCGCCTGGCGCAGAAGCAGCAACAGAGGCTTCCCTCCCTAGGGGATGAGCCGAGCGCAGGGAATCCGGAAGGTCCGGCACATCGATCCGGTCGCCTGTCGCCATCATGCAGGCATGGCCGATCACATTTTCGAGCTCACGTACATTGCCCGGCCAATTGTGCCGCGCGAGGACGAGTTCCGCCCGTGGAGTCAACCCTACGATGGACTTGCCAAACTGCGAGGAAAACATTCGTACGTAATGCCGGATCAGCAAGGGGAGATCTCCAATGCGCTCCGAAAGCGTAGGGGTTCGAATCTCGACCATATTCAGCCGATAATAGAGATCCTCGCGAAATCGATTCTCGGCCGCCGCCGCGCGCAGGTCCCGATTCGTGGCGGCGATGACCCGCACGTTGACCTTGCGGGGGGTGAGCGAGCCCACTCGCTGGATCTCCTGATTCTGGAGCGCCCGCAGCAATTTGGCTTGCGTGCTCATGGGCATATCGCCAATTTCATCCAGGAACAATACGCCGTGGTTTGCATATTCGAAAAGCCCGATCTTATCGGCAGAAGCGCCGGTGAAGGCTCCCTTGACATGGCCGAACAATTCGCTCTCAAATAAGGTTTCCACCACGGCGGAGCAATTGAGCACCACGAAGTTTCCCTTCGCGGCGGGGCTCAATTTATGAAGAGCGTGCGCCACTAAATCTTTGCCGGTACCGGTTGGGCCGGTGATAAGAACCGTGCGGAAATGCGGGGCGATCCGTCGAATTTTCGAATACAGTTCCCACATCACGGGGCTATTACCCACCATGCCCTCAAAGGCAGAGCTGTCTAACAACTCGTCTTCCAGATGAGCGGCCCGAAGACGTCTCTGAGTCTCCTCAACGATCCGTCCGACTCGCTCTCGCAGGGCAGAAAGATTGACTGGTTTGTTGAGGTAGTCGAAAGCTCCGCGCTTGATGGCATCGACAGCGGATTCCGTCGAATAGTGAGCGGTCATCAGGATCACATGGATGCTGGGATCAAAAGCCACAATACGATCGAGCACTTCGAGGCCGCTGAGCTTCGGCATCACCAAATCTGTGAGAACGATTTGCGGCCGATGCCGATAGACCAGTTCGAGGCCCGTTTCGGGATCCTCCGTTGTGTAAATGCGAAGATGCGGTTGCGCGAGAGCCGAGGATAATAATTCGAGGCTACCCGGATGATCATCCATGATGACGACGGAGACCACAACCTGGTCACGCGACGGTGATCGGTCCACCTCTCTACTCTACGACTCCGCCAACCAACGCGAGAGTTCTCGACGGATCACCGCGAAACTCAACGGCTTCGTCAAGTAACCAGTGAACCCGTCGGCGAGCGCCCGTTCTTTGTCCCCCTGCATAGCGCTGGCGGTCAATGCCACGATCGGCGTCGACTCGAAACGTGGGTCGGAGCGTAATTCTTTCAATACTTCGAATCCGTTTTTGACAGGCATCTGCAAGTCCAGCAGCATCAGATCCGGAATCTTCTCGCGAGCGATCTGTACGGCTTCGCCTCCATTTGCAGCTTCCAAGACGGTGTATCCCGAATGCTCCAGCATCGTGCGAATGAGTTCTCGACTGGTCTCGCGGTCTTCGGCCACCAAAATGATTTTCATCTAACACCGTCCCTTTCAGCACACGTTCGTGCATCCGAAATGCCACTCTGCCAACGGCATACACTCACACGCAATTCTTCGTGGTCGGCCAACTTCGTCCTCGGTTATGGTCCATGCGCCCACCCCACACTGGGACAAAATCTCCAGGTAAAGGATAGTTCTTGATATTGTCAATGGCGAGTCTCGGCGGTCGAATTTTTTCTAATTGGAGCCTCGGTACAATGCGAATGGCCGCTGTGCTATGAGGGAGAGCGCCACTCTATGTCCGACCGTTCTCAGCCGAATGCGCCCACACCACCGGACCATGCAGCAACTTTCGTTTCTGAGAACTCCGCTGATTTTCCGACTCCGGTTCAGAGTGATGAGAAGAGAGTGGAAGAGCAGACGGAAGAGGCAAGCCGCTGGCTGGCAGCCATCGTCAAAAACTCGGACGATGCCATCATCAGCAAATCGCTCGAGGGCCGGATTACAAGCTGGAATGCAGGGGCCGAACGCATCTTCGGCTATACGGAAGCCGAAGCGGTCGGGCAGCCGATCACATTAATCATTCCAACCGAGCTGCAGCCGGAGGAGGCGCACATTCTAAACCGTCTTCGGGTCGGAGAGCGCATTGATCATTTTGAAACGGTGCGGGTCCGCAAGGATGGATCTCCCGTTAACGTTGCGCTGACCATCTCCCCGGTCCGGGATTCGTCCGGAAAGATTCTGGGAGCCTCCAAAATAGCACGTGATATTACCGAGCGCAAGCGCACGGAAGAAGCGCTCCGGGAGCGTGAGGAAGAGCTGCGCTGGGTCTTCGATTTAAGCGCTCAAGTGCCCTGGACCGCCGATCCAGACGGGCGGGTCCTCACCTTCAGCCAGCACTGGGTCGAGTTGACGGGCCTTTCTCGCGAGCAGTTATTGAATGAAGGCTGGAAGAGTGTGGTTCATCCCGAGGACCTGCCACTTATGGTGAAAGCCTGGGAGCACGCCCTGCGCACGGGAGATCCCTATGATGTCGAGCACCGTGTTCGCACTGTTTCCGGCGAATACTGCTGGATGCGCAGCCGCGCTTACCCACGCCGAGACTCTTCCGGTCGCATTGTAAAGTGGTACGGCACCATCGAGGACATCCAGGAACGCAAGCAGGCCCAGGAGGCGATCGTGCGGCAGGCGCAGTTGCTCGATCAAGCCTATGAAGCCATCCTGGTGCGCGACGATGAGGACCGCATCCTGTACTGGAATCAGGGCGCCGAACGCATTTACGGTTGGACGGCGGAAGAGGCACGGGGCCGGATCAGTCACGAACTGCTTAATACAATTTCCCCGGAGCCGCTGGAAATCGTTCGCGTAGCCTTGCAGGAGAGAGGGCACTGGGAAGGCGAGCTGGTCCACACCACGAAAAGCGGTGAAAGAATTACAGTCCAGAGCCACTGGGTTTCTGAGACCGGAAAGCCGGGCGCGCACGTGTTGGAAATCAATTTCGATTTCGACCTGACCGAACAGAAGCGCCTGATTGCTCGCGAGGAGCAGGCCCGAGCCGAAGCGCGGGCCGAACGTCGCTTCCACGAATTGCTCGAAGCTGCGCCGGACGCCATCTTCGAATTGGCAACCGATGGCCGGATTGTCCTGATCAACCGCGCCGCCGAGCGTCTGTTCGGCTATAGTCGTCAGGAGCTGCTGGGTCATTCTGTAGACATGCTCGTTCCTACGGCTTTGCGACAGCAGCATGCTCACGAGCGTGAGGCTTACATCGCAAATCCGCGAACGCGACCGATGGGCAGCGGTCTTTTGGAGGGACAGCGGAAGGACGGGACCCGGTTCCCGGTCGAAATCAGCCTCAGTCCTGTCCACCGGGAGAAGGCTGTGCATACAGCCGCCGTGGTGCGAGATGTCAGCGAACGCCGACAAACGGAAGAACAAGTGCGTTTGCTACAGGAACGTTATACCGCCGAGTTAACCGCCTCCAATCGGGAGTTGGCGCTACGCAATCAGGAGATCGAGCGCGCCAATCGGCTCAAGAGCGAGTTTCTGGCCAGTATGAGCCATGAGCTGAGAACTCCCCTGCATACGATTGTTGGTTTTGCCGAACTGCTGGCGGAAGAACTGGAAGGGTCGCTCAATCCGAAACAAAAGCGTTTTGTCAGCCACATTCAAAAAGACTCGCTGCACCTGCTGGAGTTGATCAACGACATTCTCGACCTGAGCAAGATCGAAGCCGGCAAACTGCAACTGCACCGGGAAACCTTTGACGCCCGGCCCGTCCTCGAAGAAGTGTTGAGCAGTGTGGCGCCGTTCGCAGCCGCCAAGTCCATCGCCATCGAACACCATTGGTGTGAGCCGTTCACCTTGCAAGCTGATCGCGTACGCTTCAAGCAGATCCTCTACAACCTGCTAAGCAATGCCGTCAAGTTTACGCCTGAGGGCGGCCAGGTCTCGATCGCGTGCTCGACTGTCGAGGGGTGGGCCCAGTTTTGTGTGGCTGACACGGGGGTGGGGATTGCCGCCGAGGAGCAAGCGGCTATTTTCGAAAAGTTTCATCAAGTCGGCGCGACTACCAAGGGAGTGCGCGAGGGGACCGGCCTAGGGCTGCCCATCACCAAACACCTGGTCGAGGAGCATGGCGGTCGGCTCTGGGTCGAAAGCCAACCGGGGGCGGGCAGTCGATTCTATTTCATCCTGCCTCTCTGAGTTGTTTTTCCGAGCCGATCTCATAAGCCGGGGCCGAACTTAGATAGTAAGAACCGGACAAGGAGATTTGCGAATGATTTCGTAAACGTGCGAACGGAGTGAGCCCAAAGTTTGAGAGCTGCGGCCCCGACCGAGAATGACAAGGTCAGCTCCTTGACGTGCTGCTGCGTCCGTTACGACGCGGACAATTTCGCCCGTTTGGATGTAAATGGGCACACTGACCTCTCCAGCCATTCCTAGCTGCTCCAGATTGGACCGAATCTCCGACTCAGTTCTCTTTCCAGATTCCGCCACCGCATGCACCAAAGCGAGGGAGGATTCGAAAGCTTTTGCGAGCTCGCCGGCTCGGCGAATCACGGAAACGCTGGTTGGGAGGTCATCAACCGCACAGACCAGAAGACGGTAAGGGTAGAGCGGATTGTGAATCTTCTCGGTATGAACGCTCGTCCACACGGGGCAGGAGGTGTCATGGGTGACCTTTGCGGTTACTGATCCGAGCAGAGCGGCGCGAAACGGTCCGTAGCCATGAGTCGGCATCATGATGAGATCGACGGAGTGACGCTCCGCGTAAGCGGCAAGCGCCCGTGCCGGAGAGTCCTTTTCCAGAACCGAATCCACCTGGGAGGAAGAGGAAGAGAAGTGCGCGGCTCGAAAGGCCGCTAACGATTTTTGCTGTTCCTGGAGGAGATTGTCGAAGTAGAGAAGGCCCTCTCCGAGAGAAGGGTCCAGTCCGCCTGCGCCACGGATTTCAAGGGAATGAAGAAGCGTTACGCGAGCCTGAAAGCGAGTCATCAGATCCCGGACAGCCGGAACGATCTGCTCGCATTGCGGCGAAAAGTCAACAGGAAACAGAATATGTTGAAAGAGCATACTAACAGAGTTCCGCAGAAGTAACCAGCAGGTTGCGGACCATGCGAGCTCACGACGGAGCATCGGCGATGGTCGCTGATTTCTGTATCAACTTGGGTGCGTGATTTCGCCCAGTAAATTGAGTGAAAAGGCCCAATCGCCCATTCTGCTAACATTTCAAGGCACTGCAAGGATTGACATTTGCCGTTCAGCGATCCGCTCAGGCTTTGGCCTTCCAATTGTTTGAAATTGTGCGTATGAGAGGAAATCGTGTGTTTATCTTTGTCCTGTTCGGAATCCTTTGTCTCGCCCCGATACGGACCCTCTCGCAAGAACTCGTCGACCCCGGCGAGTTGAAGCTGCACGTCGCCAAAGTCGAGCGTACAGCGGATTCGATTATTTGCATTTCTACTGGAGGCGACCCTGGCGTGGCTACTACGGAAGCTGGAGGGAAATTTGTCCGTGTTGTCCTGAAGGGCAAGGCGACCCAGTCCGGCCTACTGCTCCTGCCGGATGCTGCTTTTTACGCCGTATTTGACAAAGCAAAGCCGGGGTCTCCCGATCATTTCGAAAAAGGAGTCGCAAGTGCGGCGGCCCTGTGCCTAGAGGAAGGCATTCTGATGCTCACAGTGCCCACTCAGTTTCGCGAATACTTGGTCCGTCAGGGTCCGATCTCGGTGACGCTGCTGTTTGCCGTGCCTCAGGAGATCAATCGCTTCCAAGTAATCCATCCGGCTCTGGCGGGAGGTGTCGCCGTATTAGAAACGAAAACTGCTGCGCGATAGGAATGCTAATCCGTTTCAGCGCCCGACCTTTGACGAAAAGTATGAAACAGACGCTGCTTTGCCCATTCCACCAGCCTAAGATAAAACGCGACCATCTTTAGGCGGTAGTGGTTTAGTGGAATGAGAATTGGGAGGCAGTTGCCCGCCGACTTGAGGAAGCACGTGATCCGAATTTTGAAGTATGAACAATTTATGGCGCTGCTCACTCAACGTTACGCGGCTTCGGAGCTTGAGCACGCTGTTGAAACTACACAGAAAGGAGAAAACTGAGATGAGGAATGAAACCAGACGGATCTGGGGCGGAAAATTTTGGTACACCGCCCTCGTACTAAGCTTAGTGTTGAGCAATACCTCCCCGCTTGCCGCCGACGTTCTCTACAGCGTAACGGATATAGGTAGGCCGGGAGATCCCGCAGCCACAGGCTTCGCTATCAACAACGCGGGCCAGGTGGTAGGCACGACTAACTATTCTGGTGCCTTCAATGCCCCGCCTCGTGCCTTCCTCTACAGCAACGGCCAGATAACGGATCTGGCGTTTCCCGGAGATTCCAGCAGTTATGGTTATGGAGTCAACAATGCCGGGCAGGTGGTGGGATATTCCTACACGCTCTTCGGCCATTCTCATGCCTTTCTCTACAGCGATGGGCAGATAACGGATCTCGGTATAAGCGACGGTATAAGCTATGCTGAACCCCGTGCTATCAACGATCGAGGACAGGTAGCAGGCTATTTCAACGCGTCCAACGGCGCTACTCATGCTTTTCTCTATAGTAACGGCCAGGTGACGGATCTAGGTGCTTTGCCCGGGTTTGACCAGTCTAGGGCTTCCGCTATTAACAACTCGGGGCAAGTAGTAGGGTGGTCCTATAATAATTACGCCGATCCTTCTGCTGCCCATGCTTTCCTATATAGCGATGGGCAGATGAGGGACCTAGGTGCAGGCAACGCCCTTGCCATCAATGATTTAGGACAGGTAACAGGCCGCTTCATTAACTCCAACGGCGATTCGCATGCGTTTCTTTACAGTAACGGCCAGATGACGGATCTCGGCGTCTTGGCAGGGCGGGAAAGCTCCGGAGAAGGCATCAACAATGCCGGACAGGTGGTGGGCTCTTCTGTTTCTGTTGCTGGGTTTTTTCCCCCTATCATTGACAGTGCCTTTCTTTACAGCAATGGGCAGATGAGAAACCTCAATACTCTGATCGATCCGGCCCTTTACTTGGGCCTTAACGAGGCGACCGCCATTAACGACCACGGCCAGATCCTGGCCAATGGCAATGGTCGTGCCTATCTGCTCACCCCCATTCCAGAGCCGAGCACGCTGGCCCTGTTCGGGGTGGCGCTGTTAGGCTGCAGCATCTGGGCACGGTGTTCGCAAAAGCATTACACGGCACCAGTACTGCATAAATAGCACCCGGTCCGGCCTCTTAAGGCTTTTAAGTAATCTATCCGGCTCTGGCGGGAGGTGTCGCCGTGTTGGGAACGAAAACCGCCCTCCGGTAGCAGCGCTCCTCCGTTCAAACGCCCGGCTTTTGACGGAGCGGAGGGAAGATGCGCTGCTTGGCCCAGTCGACTAGCAGGAGATAGATGCCTGTGACAATGGCCAGGAACATGAAAAATGGAATGGGAAGGGTCGTAAAGCCCAGGGTGCTGGCGATTGGGGTGAACGGGAGCAGGACTCCGATCGCTACTACGCCGAACACGGTGCAGGTAAGCGGTGTACTGGGTCTGCTCTTCAGTGGATTTCCGAAAGTCCGGATCACAAACAATACCAGTGTTTGCGTCGCCAGGGATTCGACAAACCAACCAGTATGAAACTCCGCCTGACGGGCGTGGAAGTAACGCAGCAGGAAGAAAAAAGTTAAAAAATCAAAAAGCGAACTGATCGGCCCGATGGCCATCATAAAATTGCGAATCAGCGACATCTTCCATCGCTGCGGGGTTTGCAGGTAAGCCGCATCAACGGCATCCGTGGGAATCGTGACTTGCGCTACATCGTATAAAAAATTGTTCAGTAAGATCTGCGTCGGAAGCATGGGCAAAAAGGGCAGAAAGATCGAGGCACCGGCCATGCTGAGCATATTGCCGAAGTTGGAACTGGTTCCCATCAGAAGATACTTGAGAACATTGGCCGACGCTTTCCTCCCTTCCAGGATGCCGCCATGCAGCACTCCCAATCCTGGCTCCACCAAGATGATGTCGGCGGCCTCTCGGGCCACATCGGCCGCACCGTCCACGGAGATGCCGACGTCAGCCGTGTGCAGCGAGGGAGCATCATTGATGCCGTCTCCGAGATACCCGACAACGTGGCTCCGGTGTTTCAGCGCCAAGATGATCCGGTTTTTCTGTGCCGGGGAAACGCGCGCAAAAATGGTTGTTTCTTCCACTATATGGCCGAGCGCGGTGTCCGTCATGCGCGCGATCTCCTCGCCCAAGACGATTTCCGAAACATCCAGTCCCACCTGCTCACAAATGTGCCGGCTCACCAGTTCGTTATCCCCGGTGAGAATTTTCAATTGAACGCCATCTCTTCGCAACGCAGCAATGGTCTCTGCGGTGTCAGAGCGAGGCGGGTCCGCAAAGGCCAGATAACCGGCCAGTGTTAGTTGGACCTCATCTTCCGCTGCATAGTGATCCTGTTTCTCCACCGGGCGTGAGCCCACCGCCAGCACACGGTAACCATGGGCGCTTAACTTTTGGAATGTGGATAAGGCTGAATTTCTAATGCTATCGGAAAGCGTCCGGCATCCTTCTGCGCTCTCGTATGTTGAGCATCGTGCTACCACGGACTCCGGCGCGCCTTTGGTAATGAGGAGCCGCTGGCCGTTCCGCTCGACGATCACCGACATGCAACGACGTTCGAAGTCGAAGGGAATCTCATCCCGTTTTGTGTACTCTTCCGCTCCTGGACATAGGCAATCGAGAATGGCACGATTTAAAGGATTTCGGATACCGGTCTCAAACCGGCTGTTCAAATATCCGAGGAGCAGCGCGTGGCCGGATTCGGCTCCGAAGGCATCCAGCGCGCGTTCCAGCTTCATGACGCCGCCGGTTAAGGGGCCCGTCTTGTCGCTGCAAAGCACATCGATACTTCCCAAATTTTGAATGGCAGGGAGGTGTTTCACAATCACTTTCTGTCGAGCCATCTGCACGGCTCCTTTCGCCAGCGTGACGGAGGTAATCATGGGGAGGAATTCGGGGGTGAGACCAACCGCCAAAGCCACGGCAAAGAGCAGGGATTGGAACGGATCATGATGCAAGACAATGCTGACTGTGATTAAAAACAGCACCAGGAACAGGACCACGTTCATAATCAGAAGACCGAATTGCCGGATGCCTCTCTCAAATTCGGTCTCGGGCGGACGATGGGCCAGCTTGGTAGCGATCCCGCCGAAAACCGTTCTCGGACCTGTCGCGGTCACGGCCGCGAGAGCCGACCCGCTGACCACTGAGGTGCCGAAGAAGATCATATAGGGCGTGGACGGGTCCTCCGTTGTCTCTTGGCCGAGCGAGGATTCTTTTTCCACGGGCAGCGATTCGCCGGTGAGCGTAGCCTGCTGCACATAGAGGTCCTTGGCCTCGATCAGCAGGGCGTCGGCGGGAACCAAATCACCCGCAGCCAAGCGCACTAGATCTCCCAGCACGATTTCTGCCCGGGGCACTTCCTGCCAGCTTCCGTCCCGAAGCACCGAAGCCGTCGTGCTTACCCGCTGCCGAAGCGCTTCGATGGCCCATTGAGACCGGTAGGTTTGGACAAAGTTAAGCGCGATGCCGAGCACGACCATCACGATGATCATCGTGGCGTCCACGATTTGACCCAGAATCATGGAGAACCCGGCAGCGATCAGAAGAATAATCGCGAGCGGATTCACAAACAGCCGTAGCAAACCGAGAATGAGCGAATATTGGCACGCGGGAGCCGGTTCATTCGGTCCGTATTGCTTGAGCAGACGGCGAACCGCCTCGCTCGATAATCCTTGCGGCTTCTGGATCGCGTCCGTCGCGGACAGAGTGGCGGCCATACTCAGTTTTCTCCCCCAAGCGTTGCACGTGAACATCCAGGTGTTGCACTTGAACTCCCTAGAGACAGGAAAGTCGCGTGCAGAGCAAATCAATAATTCCTACTTAAAACGAGGAGCACCCGTGATGAAGCCAATTCTGATTCTTTATGCCTCCCGCGAGGGCCAGACGGGGCGTATTGCCGCCTACATCGGCGAGAAGATCCGCTCCCATGACTTCCCCGCTACGGTCCTGAACGCCGACCCAATCTCAGAAAACTTCTCGCTAACGCCTTATGCAGCCGCGATCATTGCCGCTTCCGTGCATGGTGGAAAGCACGAACGGGAGATCGTCCGTTTTGTTAAGCATTATCGGGATGCTCTCCAACAAATGCCTACCGCGTTCGTTTCTGTAAGCCTTTCACAAGCCGGTGTACAAGACGAAAAAGCCACGTCGGAGAGCCGGGCCAAGGCAGCGGCTGATGTTCAAAGAATGATAGACGACTTTCTGGCCGAAACACAATGGCGCCCCGCCATCGTTCGACCGGTGGCGGGAGCCCTGATGTATAGCAAGTACAATTTCCTCCTGCGCATGGTGATGAAACGCATTGCCCGCCGCGCGGGTGCCAGTACCGATACGTCACGGGACCAGGTGTTTACCAAATGGCAAGACCTGGACACAGTGGTGGAAAATTTACTTCGTCTGCTACCAGCCCCGGCCAGTGCGCCATATCACCCACCGATGGGTGAAATCGCTTAAGTAGCGCGAGGTGAGCATGTTCTCCATCGAAACTATTCTCGTTCCTATAGTTTTCTCTCCGCACTGTGCCTGGGCTGCGCGTTATGCCGCGCGTCTGGGAAGAGAGTTCGGATCTCGTTTAATTTTCCTGCATGTGGGCTGGGAAAGTGATTATGCAACCCTCGAAAACTTTTTAGCCACCGAACTCGATCCCATCAAGCACCGCTCGATTGTTGTTGATGGCGAACCAGCCGACCGCATCGTTCAATTCGCACAGGAGTACCAGGCAGACCTGATCGTTATGCCCACTTATCATGCACGATTTCGCATGTTCCTCATCGGGTCCGTGACGGCGGTGGCCCTGCATGACGTGAAGTGCCCCGTGCTCACAGGGGTGCATCACTACGACGATGACGCGCAAATTATTGACAAAATTCCTCAAACATTCCAAAGTGTTGTCTGCGCTCTCGATGAGACACCGGACTGTGTAGGACTCGCGCGGTGGGCTGTGGAGTTGACGAGCTCGCTGCATGCCCGTATTCATTTCGTACACGCAATTCCGGGTGTTGATGAAGTTTCAGAAAACTGTGGTGAAATCGAGATCCGACGCTATCTCTTTGAACAGGCAAGAAGAGGTTTTGCTGCGCACTTTGCGGCCGAGGAATCGCAACCCGCCATCGATCTACGCTGCGGCAAGATCTCTACGGTGGTACGCGAAGCCGCTTTAACCGAGCATGCGGATCTCGTGATCGTCGGCCGTGGGCACGCTCCCCGCGCGCTCGGTGGCTTGCGAACACACACCTACGGCATCATTCGGAACTCTCCTTGCCCGGTAATTAGCGTTTAGGATCTCAGCAGTCTTTAACGCACAACGGAATGACTTGCCCTTTGTTGCCGAAGCTCCAACAGAGTAATAGCCACAATCACCGTCACGGGGCCGATCACGAGGCCGGAGGCTCCGAAGGCAGCAAGACCGCCCAAGACCGAGAAAAAGATAAGAAGCGTATGCAATTTGAGCTTTGTGCCGATCAAGACAGGACCCAACAGGTTGTCAACGGGATGGATAATCAGAATACCCCATCCGACAAGAACCAAAGCACGAATCCAAGCGCCTTGCAAAGCGAATACGACCGCTGCGGGTACCCAGACTATCGGCGCTCCTAACGCCGGCACAATTGATAAAAGCGCCATTATCAGCGCCCAAAAAGCAGGCGCAGGCAGATGAAGTATCCAAAAGATGAAACCTCCCAGGGCGCCCTGTATGCACGCCATCAAAACTTTGCCGTAAAACAAAACCGTAATGCCGTCGCCGATGCGGGCAAACAAATAATCTGTGTCTGCCTGCGGGAACGGGCTGAGAGTTCGAATGCTTTGGACGATATTATCCCCATCACGCACAAAGTAGAACAGCACCAGCACAGCCGTAAGGAATTGCGAGACCGCCCAGGTGGAACCCGTCACCGCTGATGAAGCAAATCTGGAAACCCAGACCAGCAGAGCACGAATCGCTTGCAGCCCCTCTTGAGACAGATCTACCCGCGCATCGATCCAACGCAGAACGGTTCCTAGCCCCGGCCAGCTTTCCAGAAGCTCGCGAAGCTTTGTGAAGACTGTTGGATTTGCCGTCCAGTTCGCTTGAGCAGCCTCTCGCACCAGCGCACCGACGAAGAAAATCCCTGGTATAAGAAGTGCGGTGCAGGCGATGAGAACCGTTGCGGCTGCTGCTAAATCTCGGTGGAGCAGCCTGCGTGAAAGCTTTGTCTGAAGCGGACGTACAATGAGAGCGCCCACGAAAGCCCAACAAACGGCCGGTAGAAAGGGTTTAAGCAGGAGAAAACAGAGAAAGAGAATCAAAGCGGCAACAGCCCAGGTAATACCGGAAGTGACCATGTGTGATTGCCCTTGCCTATTGGACGGGACCTTCGGCGCCGCTACCATGAGATTTTCTCCGGCAATCTGGGGTCCTCTCCTTCATTCCTGATCCGTTTATCAGTATTAAGTTTTGGTCTTTAGCGTGCGTAAAGCCATCAAAGATGGGCAATCAACGGATTTACCTCACCAACTGGCATCCGCGAACTGTGAATGACTGGACGCTCGTTCTAGCAATCTGCGGCACGGCGGCCGGTTTTGCCGCACGCCTCGGAAATCAGCCAAGTACCGCGTCCCTGATCTGGGCTATCACAACTGGTCTGGTGCTTCTGCCGCTGACCGCCTCGATTGTTTCCGCTCTGCGTCAACGAAAGCTGGGCGTCGATGTTATCGCGCTTCTGGCCATGACAGGCGCATTGATTTTAGGTCAGTATTTGGCCGGTGTGGTCATCGCTTTGATGCTGTCCGGGGGACAAGCGCTCGAACAATTTGCCGATGCGCGGGCGCGCCGGGAACTCTCGGGTCTGCTGCAGCGGGCTCCGCGCCTGGCTCACCGCTGTCATAACGATGATATGACGACCGTCCCGATTGAGGAAGTCGGCCTGGGCGACCTTCTTCTGGTGAAACCCGGCGAAGTGGTTCCGGTCGATGGCGTGGTGGTGGGAACAACCGCCGTTCTGGATGAAGCCGCTCTCACCGGTGAGGCCGTTCCTGTCGAACACCGCGAAGGCGAGCAGGTTCGCAGCGGCGCCGTGAACGCAGCCGGCGGACCTTTCCGGATGCGCGTGACCGCGCTCGCCTGCGATAGCACGTACGCAGGCATTGTGCGCCTGGTCGAGCAGGCACAGGCCGCTAAAGCGCCCATGATCCGTTTGGCGGACCGGTATTCGATGATCTTTTTGCCATTCACTTTGACGGTGGCCGCTGCCGCCTGGCTCGTCTCCGGGGAACCGGTGCGGGCTTTGGCCGTGCTGGTGGTAGCCACTCCCTGCCCTTTAATCCTGGCCGCCCCCATTGCCATCATTTCGGGCCTTTCGAGGGCTGCCCGTCGCGGGATCATCATCAAAGGTGGCGGTGCATTGGAAAC
>JAFAZU010000026.1 GCA_019239585.1 Acidobacteriaceae bacterium | reverse complement strand
GAAGATTTGCTTATCACTCCCGTGATCGAAGGCGTTTCGCGCTTGAAGTATGTCGCATCCCCTCTCCTGACCGCTATGATTCGCGGCGGAGTCGCCATCCTGGACGAGGGGAACCGGATGAGCGAGAAGAGTTGGGCCAGTCTCGCGCCGCTTTTAGATAACCGGCGTTATGTGGAATCGGTTATAGCGGGCGTGAAGATCCGGGCGCACGCCAACTTCCGTCTTGTGGCAACCATGAATGATGACTCTTCCACGTTCGATTTACCGGAATACATTCACTCGCGTTTGCAGCCGCAAATCCTGATCGACTTTCCGGAACGGGAAGAAGAGCTGGCGATTCTGCGGGAAAACCTTCCGTTCTCGTCTGATGAAGTTTTGCAGTATGTAGCAGACTTTCTTCAGCAGGCGCACGCCTCGGACGAGAGCTATACCGTTCGCGATGGCGTAAACGTCGCACGGTATGCGATGAAGCTTAACAATGATACAGGGCGGTCTTCCCGGCTTGCTCTTCAATCGGCTTTGCGCGCTGTTTTAGGGGAAGAAGCGTTGCGATACAGCGTACGACGGTAACAGATTTTATGTATCGCGAACCGAGCACAGCCCTGGCGCTGACGCGCGGAAACATCACCTATTTTCCGGTGATTCCGGGCCGTATCGAATTTGCGGCACGGGTACGGCGTTTTCTGCTTGAACATCGACCCGGAGTTGTCGCTGTAGAGCTGCCGTCCTCGCTGGAGGGCATCTATGCAAAAGCAATCGGACGTATGCCCCAGATGTCGGTCGTTGTTATTTCCGACAGCACCGGCGAGGACGAAAGCGCTACCTATATTCCCGTCGAGGGGAGCGATCCGTTTGTCGAGGCGCTGCGAACTGCTGGAGAGATCGGCGCCGAGATCGTTTTCTTGGAACCGCCCACCCACCAAAAACCGCATCTGCCTGCCCCATACCCTGATCCATACGCGGTCGAAATCATCGGGGCAGAGCGCTATCTGGAACAGTACCGGTTACATCCGCAGACACGAACGCCCGAAGTGGAATTCCATGCCGGCGCTATGGCTTGGAAGCTGCAGGGCGCAAATCCGCTCCTTTCCGTTTGCGCGATTGTTTCACTGAACCTGCTCGATCCGCTTTTGGACGCCATGGAGATTCCGCAGGAGGAACCGCCCGCTCCTCGCGTCCGCTTGTTTGGACCGGCAGAACTATTCAATCTGCACCCAGACTGTCTAGCTGAAGTGACAAGTGAGCCGCCGTATTATCAGGAGTTGTATGAGGCCGCTCGCAGGGGAGACCTTCTCAACACTACCGAACGGCCTAAGTGGCAACTCGCTTTGCTGCGGGACGCGGAACGCGAGTACAGCATTAATACTGGTGAATCCATCCGGCCCTGGCAGCGGTTGACGCTGGCAAAATTCTCCCGAAATCTAGCGCTGCTCGATGCTCATCTTCTGCCGGGCATTTATGACTTGGCGCTGGGCGCGCGCTCGATTGTTGATGATAATTACGCCTACGAAGTTTGGCAAATGGCGAACCGGTTTAGCGAGCAGCAGACAGAAGATCCCCCGCTTGAAACGATCAGTATCTCGGGCGAGGAGGTTTGGCTACGCACCCGGAAGCTGCGCATTCGAAGGCGATTACCACGCATGAAGCAGATGTTTCGGCCCAGCCGTCTACAAAAACGCAAGCGCGAAAAGCATGAGGGCGAGTGGGCCAGCCAAACCCATGGAAATTCGATCTGCTCCTATCCGCCGGAAGACTTGGTGATTGAAAACTATGGTCGTTTTTTGAAACGGTATGCGAAGACCAAAATTTCGGAAGAGCGCTCCCACGTTGAGCCGTTCAGTACGTCTACCCTCGATGGTATCGACCTGCGTGAAACAATTCGCAACTGGCATCAGAACAAACTCTTTGTGAAGGAAACAGGCAAGTTTTCCGGTGATATCGGCGCTTTGGTCATCATTTTTGACGAGGACCGGGACGACCGTTACCGATATCTAACAACATGGCTGGGAGAGCATCAAAATGAATCCGACATGGCTTTTTACTCAACGGAGCCGTTTGAACATTTGGTAGGACCGGGAGTGGGCCGGGCCGAGTACGGGGGGCTGCTCATGACCCTTCCGCCGCGCCGAATGTTTGATGTCTGGAACGACCTGGATTATGATAGCGCCGAGACGAAAGCCGAACGATTGCTCATGGCGGCGCTGGACTACTCGGTTGAGAGACATGTCATCTATGTAGCAGCGAAGCCACCCCGGAGTGTGTTCCGGCAACTGGCGGCTCGCGCCAACCGCAAGATTGTTTACCTGCCGCTCGGACAACTCTCGCCCGCAAAATTAAAGAAGATACGCGTTGTTCACGTGCTTGACAGTTATGGGCGGCGCGAAGATGCGAAGCAATACATCTGGTAAAGCAGGTAAGCCCCGGACAACTCGGGAGAGCAGCCGGGGCTTAAGTGATTTGTTGTTGAAGCTTACTGCTCACCCATTACAGCAATGCTCTGGCCCCAGTTCGAGGCTTGGCCCCAATTGGATGCCTGACCCCAATTAGAGGCTTGGCCCCAGATACCTGCTTGCCCCCAATTTGACGCTTGGCCCCAGTTGGAAGCTTGACCCCACACGGCCTGCTGGCCCCAAATACATTGATTACCGTTCAGAACGGAAGAACCCCAAACGGATTGTTGACCCCAGTTCGAAGCCTGGCCCCAGTTCGAGGCTTGGCCCCAATTGGATGCCTGACCCCAAAGGGAGGACGGATCAAAGGACAGGTTGACATTACCGGTTGTGCTGTCGTAAACAGCCGCTGGTGACATGGCTGTTACGCCGCTGGGTACGTTATTCACAGCAGTAAGAGCAGCACCGAGATCGAGATAGCCAGCGCCGACGGTAAAGATATCGTAGTAGCTGGTGTAGGTTTGATTGCTCGTAGCATCGTAGACCGAGCTACTTTGTGGGAATGTTTTGTATGCGGTTTGCATTAACAGAATCTTTATCTGGTCGGGAGTGAGACTAGGATTCACTTGCAGCAAATCAGCGACTGCGCCGCTCACCACGCCAGCCGCCATGCTCGTGCCGCTCAGAATGAAGTATTCCGTTGACAGAGTAGTGTGGTCGGTGACTCCTGATTGGTAGTAAGATAACGGAACGTTGTTGTTGGTATAGTTCGTTTGTAAGTAACTGCCTACTGCCTGCAGTGAAACTACCTGGTTGCCTGGGGCCAGAATGTCCGGCTTGACGATATGATCCACTTGAGTCGGACCCTTGGCACTATAGCTTGCAATCAGATCGTCTGTTCGGGTCGGCGTACCCATGGACCTCATTGCGCCTACCGTAATGACGTAAGGATCATTTGCAGGCGAGTTAATCGTTCCGTAGCCGAAGTTGCCGAATGAATTATCCCGCCCCTCATTGCCAGCCGCGACAACCACGACAATGCCCGCTTTCCAAGCGGCTTCCACAGCTTGGCAAAGAGGATCGTCTTGATAACTTTCATAAACCGGTCTGCCCAGCGAGAGATTGATTACTCGCACGTTGTAAATGCTTTGTAACTGAATAGCGCGATTGATAGCGGTTATCACAGTGCTGTCGCTGCCTTCTCCATTTCCATCCAGCACGCGAAGATCGAGAAGGCTCACGCCGGGCGCTGCACCGATGAAGTTTCGAGTGCAGTTGCTGCAGTTGGAGCTAAATCCATTGCCGCCAATAATGCCGGCTATATGCTGCCCGTGGCCATATAAATCCTGTCCATATTGATTCGGTCGGTTTAGAGCGCCTAGCGCCTTACCGGATGTGATCGGGTTTAGAATTGGATTAACGAAATCTTCTACATAGACGATTCTGGTGCCTATTCCCGCTGCGAGGCTTAGGTCCTGATCGCCGTTCATACCACTATCGATAACTGCTACTCCAATACCTGTGCCGACTGCGCCATTCGCCCAAACAGCACTGGCGTTAATAGCACCAGCGGTGTTGTCCAGCTTTGCATGGAGCGAATGATCGAGGGAGATGTGGACTACGTCTGGATCACTCGCCAAATCCTTCACTGCGACAGGGGACAAGCTGTAAATTCCATCTTTGATGGAATTGAGGCTTGAAAAGACAGCTCCGCCCCGGCTTAATATTTTGAAGTTTCTTGCGGGAACGGCACTGTTTTTCCATTGGACGATGATTTTCACCTTCGAATGGGGGTCGAGGCTGTCAAATTCGGATGAGAATTTCGGATGAGAATACGACGTTTGTGAGTAAGCAAGCGCCGCGAAACTCAATACTACGGATAGTTTTTTTATCAATGATTGCTCCTTTGCTCTCTTGAACCCTCAGATTTGGCTCTGAATCAGTCAAATGCTGAGGATGGATATGATCTGTATCGGAAATGCAAAAGAACTTCTTGAGACTTTTATAAAATTCTCGCCACAATTTATTTGCATGTGAGATTATTCGGCGAATCACCAACTACATCAAAGAGGAGGTGTTTGCGCTATTCATGTGCCGTTGCAAAGGCAAGTCTGGGACCAGTAACCAGCCAGACAAACATGGTTTATCGCTCATCCTCAGAAGAGCTCGGATTTATTGGAGCGCTGTTTTATTCTGCCTAGTTCTCCCACAAATTTTTGCCAGCACAGCCGAAGCAAGCCTTGCTCCCGATAAGCCGATTAATCAATTCACGCTGCAAAACTGGCAATACGCGCAGGGCTTACCGCAAAATTCAGTTCTTGCCATCGCACAGACACCTGACGGCTATCTTTGGTTAGGCACTGAGGAAGGACTGGCGAGATTTGACGGCGTTCGGTTCGTCAAGTTCGACCGGCAGAACTCGAAACTCGACCACAACATGGTTCAAGCACTTCTGGTAGACCGAAAAGGCACTCTTTGGGCTGGAACACAAGGAGGAGGCCTGAACCATTTCGATGGAGAAAAGTTTGTTAGCTTTGGCGCCAGTAATGGTTTGCCTAATTACGCGATAACGGCCCTGTTTGAGGATCACCAAGGAACTCTCTGGATCGGAACCGACGGAGGCGGGCTGGTCTGTATGCAGAAAGGCAAGTTCAAAGTATTCGACAAATCAGCGGGCCTTGCCGATAATTCTGTCTTTTCGATAACCGGAGATCAAGAGGGAGGCATTTGGGCGGGAACGCACGGCGGTTTAAGCCGTTTGTCAGGAGGCCGCTTTACTACCTTGAACCTCCAAAACGGCTTAGGAAGCAATGTTGTGCATGTCGTCAAATCCGATCGTCAAGGCAACATCTGGGTCGGTACCAGTAATGGTTTAAGCCGGGTCTCCTCGACTGGTATTTTCAACTTCACGACAAAAGACGGCCTCAAAAGCAATGGGATCTATTCAATTACCGAAGATAAGGCAGGCACTCTTTGGATTGGAACCGATACAGGCGGATTACATCGCTTTGCCCGTGGCAAAATAACTTCCTACATTGACGAAGCTGGCTTCTTAGGAGAAATTACTCGATCCATTTATGAGGACCGTGAAGGAAGTCTTTGGATCGGCACGGCAGGCCACGGGCTAACTTGTCTAAAACAGGGTCTGTTCACGACATTGACCAAAAGGGATGGGCTTGTCAGCAACACCATTCTTCCCGTGCTGGAAGACTCTGAAGGCACGCTATGGATAGGCTCGGACCAGGGATTGACGAAGTGGAAAAATAATCACGCTACTTCCATTACAACCAAAGAGGGGCTGCCTCACAATCTGGTTTCATCGCTAGCGCAAGATCGGGATGGCGCAATCTGGGTAGGTACCCGGCACGGCCTTGCGCGGATTAAGAACAGCAAGGTTACGACATTCACAGCCGAAAGCGGATTACCAAGTGACTTCATTCTCTGCGCCTACGTTGATCGGACAGGAGACGTTTGGATTGGCACAAGGGCAGGTTTAAGCCGTTTCGATGGCCAGAAATTTACGACGTACACGACCAAAGACGGACTTTCCAATAATTTTGTGCGGTGCCTGGAAGAGGACGCAAACGGCACTCTGTGGATCGGAACTTTTGGAGGCGGGCTCAATAGTTTTGCCGGTGGACAGTTCCATATTTATGCAACACGCAATGGACTCTCCAGTAATGTCATCAACTCCATCTACAGTGACAAGGATGGAATCCTCTGGTTAGCGACAAATAATGGCGGTCTGAACCGCTTTAAAGCAGGCAAGATCAACACCTTTTCAGCTTCCACGGAGATGTACCAAGACTCGATTTTTCAGATCCTTGAGGGCTCGAAAGGCTATTTTTGGCTCACTTCCAACAAAGGCGTATTCCGGTACAGCAAAAAACAATTGAACGATTTTGCCGAAGGACGCGCCCATCAAATCAGTTCAGCCCACTACGACACGCTCGACGGTATGGGTAGTCGTGAGTGCAATGGCGGATTTCAACCGGTTGGTTTCAAAGGTAAAGACGGGCGCCTCTACATTCCAACGACCGGCGGCCTCGCCTTTACTGATCCGGAAGCCGCTAAGGAGAGCAGCTCACGAGTACAAGCCATCCTGGAGCACGTTTCTATTGATGACCATAATTATTCCCTGAGTAAGCCCCTTATCAGTCCTCCCGGCAAGGGACGTCTTGAATTTCAGTTTGCTGCCCCTAGCTTTATTGCTCCCGA
>JAFAZU010000249.1 GCA_019239585.1 Acidobacteriaceae bacterium | reverse complement strand
AAACAGGCGAGAGGTGTGGCTGCATTATGCGCGTTGGCTGGTCGCGGCTTTGTCATTTCAGCTCGCTGCCGACATTCTGGCGACATCAATTGCGCCGAGCTGGGATGAGCTGATGCGGCTCGCGATCGTCGCGGTGATCCGAATCTTGCTGAATTTATTCCTGGAGCGAGATGTTTCGGACATGCGCGATCGGCAGAGCCAGTCTAAAGCCGTTCGCCCAATTGGAAGTAATGAGAAGCGATAGAACATTGGTTTTCAACGCTGGGAATGTTGGCTGCATCCCTTGCGTCGAAGCAGCGAGAAAAACAATATCCTTATGGAAATCCCGAGCGAAGTATCGAAACAGCGTTGTGGTCCTGTGCGGAGTCCCAGCGCTCTCTGGCGAACTAGGCCCTAGTCTGCTTTCTCGACCTCAATGTTTTGCACGTTTTGAAAACGGCTTTGATTACGACTAGCCTATGCTTTACGAGCTGCGCGTGTTTTCAACAGTCGGAGTCATAATGAACACAGACGAGTCTTCGGTGGATGTCGCCCTTGCACAGGTGCCAGCAACACGGAAACAGATCCGTCTCGTATTTGCCGTAGGCCTGCTGCTGTTGTCGGTGGTCGTGGTCACTGCACCAATTGCGAACACGCACTTAGCACGGATTCCAGCGTTTTTGCCCTCTATCCAGGCAATTATTTTCGTGGACGACTTTATAACCTCGATACTACTTTTTGCCCAATGCGCGATTTTACCAACGCTGGCAGTTTTGATCCTAGGGGGCGGATATTTGTTCACGGCACTTATCGTTGTAGCCCAGACCCTTGCCTTTCCTGATGCTTTTGTGCCTGGCCATCTTATCGGTGGACTGCAGACTGCATCCTACCTGTATATATTTTGGCATTCAGTGCAACCCATGGCTATAATTGCTTACGCTTACTATAAAACTGGTCGCAATAGAGTTTATGAAGGCAAAACGTCAGTAAATCGGATGATTGCCTTATCCGTGGCTGTTGCAACGGGTTTGGCTGCCATGTTCACATTAATCAGCATTGGTCTTCAAAATTATTTGCCGCCGATGCAGCAAGACACGCTCAACTTCACTGCGCCTCATGCCCTCCTTGCCTTCGGCGTCTTCTTAAGCTTGTCCGCGCTGTGCACATTGTGGACATGCCGGAAGACGTTGCTCGATTATTGGTTGATGCTTGTGGTATGGACGCTCCTGCTGGAAGAGTTACTCTTCAACCTTTTCACCGAAGTCCGCTACGGCATTGGTTTTTATACCGGTCGCATGCTCTTACTTGCTACTTCCATTTTCGTGTTGGCGCTTCTGCTTGCCGAGACGATCTTCTTAGCCAGTCGCCTTGCCCGCCAAACTATGATTCTGCAACGCGAACGAGAGAATAAACTCACTAATATGGGGGCCCTGGCCGCTTCAATTTCGCATGAGCTGAAGCAGCCCCTTACGGCTATCACAATGAATGGAGCTGCCGTTTTGCAGCTTCTCAAAAATACTCCGCCCGATCTAAACGAATTGCGGTTGGCGGCGTCGGAGATTGTCGACGGGGGATGCCGCTCCGGCCAAATCGTTGACAATCTTAGAATTCTGTTCAGCAAAGCAACTCACCAGGAGGAAACCCTTGATATTAACGAGGTTGTTCAGAAAGCGTTGTCAGCCCTGCATGGAGAGTTGATGCGATATAATGTCGTATCACGCACGGCACTGGCGCCAAGAATTCCCCCGATCCCGGGGCACCGAAGTCAACTTGAGGAAGTAGTGGTCAACTTATGCTCTAATTCGATTGAGGCGATGAGCAATGTCCCTGCTGGCTCTCGCAGCCTGACGATAAGAACGCTTGATGAGAATGGTGCGGCCGCAATTGTCGAGGTGGAGGATACTGGACCGGGGGTTGATCCCGCGACCTCTGCTCAAATTTTTGACGCTTTTTTTACTACTAAGGCTGGCGGAATGGGACTGGGCCTTGCACTTTCCCGAATGATCGTTGAGCGCCACAATGGTCGGCTTTCATTAGTTCCCGCTGTTTCTGAGGGATCCATTTTCAGAGTTGAATTGCCAACGCTACCTACGTCAGTGAACAAATTTTCAAAGCTGACAAATGACTAGCGCGAAAGGCAGGGCTAATCCTGTTCCCACCGGCATTCCCGGCGTGCGAATCCGACGCTGCGAGCGTCTATCGTGCGGACCGGGGCCTTTCGGGTCTCCATCCGCCCGGTGCTAATCGCGCATCTGAAATGCGGAACCCCTTAAACCCCGTGATGATCCATAACCAGATGAAAGCGTGGGAGCTGGCCTCGATCCCTGGGGGTCGACTTTGATCGCTACGTCATGCGAAGACGCGAACGCCGATCCATCCAAATTGATCCGAAGGCAAAATTGGTAAGAGGAAGCCGTCGAAGTGGGTCGCAGCTGCAGACGGTATCCGAGGCACGCGCGCACGGTCCGCACTCGCTGACGGCATTTGGGGACTCCCTCCACTGCTCACCCTGCTGCGCGGGAGCCGTTGGCAACAGGAAGGCCATGCCCGCGGCAACTTCTTTCATTTTGTTCAGCGGTCGTTCATAGTATTCCGTGTGGAATGGGCTGCCAAAATTGGCCGTCGTTTTGAAAGGGAGGCTGGAAATGAGAATTTTGAAACTCGCCGCTCTTACGCTCTGTGCGATCAGCTTGTCTTCATTCATGATTATTTCAGCAGATGCTGCAAAAACCCAGATGACGGGCAAACACCACTACCACCACCACCACGCTACAAAAGGAAAAGGTGGCGGCAGGCATTAAGAGATCGCCATCAGGTGATTGCGAACAAGCCCCGGTCTCCGCCGGGGCTTTTTTGTTGACCTTAATCCTTCTCATATTTCCGGCCGTTTCTAAGCCGTGCTGTATCGGCCGCTTGGCCTCGGAAACTTCGGCACAGAGCTAGAGCGATTAGCATCCTGAATAATAGCTGAGCTGTAGTTGAAATTGCTTGACGGCGTTGAATCAAGTGCCTTCTACAGGTTATCGTGCACCTCTGAGGATTTCTGGGACGTTTCTTTACAGCTCTTTGAATAAGAGAAGAGTGTCGTCCAGGGCGACTAATTCCGTCGTTCGGACACCATTTTGGCGTTGCATAGTTTAAGTCCGATAGCATCGATAGCTGAAGGTCTTCTGAGGTTGAAATGCGGAGGGAAACGAATGGCGAATTCAAATCCTAAGCTCGCCGAAATCGCTCAGGCTGTGTGCCGATGGAGCCGTTCGGCCATGCTAGTTGCCTTCGTTGCGGTGTGGACATCGAAGCCAGCGAGCGCCGACGTGCGGCACCCGAGCTATCCGAAGGGACTCCAGGGAACATGGTCGCCGAGCGCGGAGCAGTGCGGGACGGACAGTAGCTCCCGCATCGTGATCGGCGAGAAAAGAGTGGTTGGGCCGAAAGTCGAGTGCGCCGTTGAATACGTGGCAGAACGCGCTGGCCCGCGGGGGCCTATCTATTCGGGCCGCGGCTCCTGCATTGATCGAGCACCACCGCAGAATAAGAGTATGATGAATCTTGTCATCGAACCTCGAATCGATGGCACAACGTGGATCGGCACGACGTTCGAGAAGCTTCAACAGTATCAGCTCTGCAACAAGATACCCTGACTGCAAGCCGCGGCCAGGCTACCACTTCGATACGCTGCATCAAAGAAGGCGAGGTAAACATAACAAACTGGTCTCGGGGCCGGACTGCGATTGCGTGCCGGCGACTGTCCTGTTCACGGACATCTCACTATTCTGGCGCGATGCCGCCCACATTGCTTCACGCACTTCCGCGCTCGCAGCCGCGGACGAGATTCCGGTGGCTTAAAGGGTGAAAGATCTTGCCGCAGGTTCGGTCTTCAGTTCGAACAGGGAGGAGGCCACACACTGAATCGAGCTTCTTGAGCCATGGAACTATACGCAGAATCGCCGTGATGCCTCCTTCCAGCGGCCGCTTTCCGACCCCTAATTTGGCCTTACGGCACAGACTTGGCGTGCACTCATGATAGCTTGATGTCTATTTCAGGAGCAAACCGGAAATCTGCGGACCGGACGTTATGTCGCCCGTTGACCCACAGCGGTCCTACCCCGCAACGCAGCGCCTATATGCTATGGTCCGGTCGGAATTGGTTCTACCCGAAGTGCAGGCTTCCTGTGAGGTGATGGACGGCGACAGCGATGAGCACGACGTTTGGGGCTGGTTCCATAGCACCGAGTAGGGCGGTCGATGCCTCGGCGTACGACTGGTGGACGGGCCGAGGTCGATTCCGGCGGTACTCGCTGCCGCCGCTGTGGGAACGCCGTGGTTTGCCAGCTAGGCCTTCAATTCTTTCCAGCCCCAGCGCGGGGCGTCGAGGAATTCCGGCGCGTTCTGCGCAAAGGCGATAGCGTGGCGATTCCTCAAGCTAAGAGCGCCTGCCCACTTTATTCCGAGTGGGCGTTGAGGCTCCTGCTTCCCCTGCGTCGCGGGGTTTTCCTGGGGGTAGAACGTGCCCCCCGGCCGAAAGACAAAACGTGAGGTTTTGAGAGATCGCCGGCCGGTCCGCGATTGACTCAACGGGGGGTTATACGGCTTGGAACCCTCCGCCGGGGAACTCCGCCGAAAGCGTCAGGTGTCTCCGACTTCGATGTCCTCGTAACGCCTGAACTTGTAGAAGGCAGCCGAGCCGAGCCAGCCCAGCACGAAGATGCCCATAATCAAGTAACCCAGAATGCCGAAATTGTTATTGATGTCCCCGATCTTTCCCCAGAAGCCGCCGCCATCGGTGAGGTCGAGTTGATCGCCGATCAGGTTGAGAGTTTCGAGGCCCCCAATCAAGATGGCGACCACCACGGAAACCGCAGTGATGGTCATGTTGTAGTAGAGCTTGCGAATGGGTTTCATGAACGCCCATCCGTAGACGCCCAGCATGAGCACGCTATCGGTAGTGTCAACGAGCGACATGCCAGCGGCAAACAGGGCTGGGAAAACCATAATCGCGCTTAACGACATGCCGTTGGCTGCCTGAGTGGAGGAAATGCCAAACAACGCGACTTCCGTCGCCGTGTCGAACCCCAACCCGAACAAGAACCCGATCGCCAACATATGCCAGCTCTTGGTGACAAGCAGGAACAGCGAACGAAAGATGCGCGACAGAAACCCTCGCCGATTGAGTAGGATGTCGAAATCGTCGTCTGCGAATGGATCACCTCGTTTGACCGCCTGGAAAGTGCGGTAGACCGAGATGAGCACCAGAACATTGGCGATAGCGATGGCGAACAAGAACAGTGCCGAGGCGCTCGTGCCAATGATGCGGCCGATTGCTTTTAGGGAGTCAAAGCGCGAGGTGAGTTCCGATGCCGCGAATGCAACGCCAACCGACAACAGAGCCACTACGGCCGCGTGCCCGAGCGAAAAGAAGAACCCGACGCCGACTGGGCGTTGCCCCTGCTGCATGAGCTTGCGGGTTACATTGTCGATCGCCGCGATATGATCGGCGTCTACCGCGTGCCTTAGGCCAAAAGTATAGGCCAGCAATGCCGTCCCCAAGAGGACGGGCTGATCGCCCAGGGCAACGAATGCCCAGAGCCAAACGAGAATGTTGCCACCAATCAGAGCGGCGTAGATGGCGATCAACCGGCGGCGCAGATCAGCGCCGCCCTCATTCAAAACAGATTTGACTATTCCAGGCATGATATGTCGTAGTTCAGCTGCCGATGTGGGAGCGCGCTTCGGTCGCATCAATCCAAACGCAGAAAACTTATCCGTGCTCAAGCGCACCGCCTGCGCGCCCGCATGAAGGTCAACAGTCGTCACTCCGTCCGAGACGCTGATCTTGCCGGCAATCTGTCCCTTGGCCATGACCGCCTCTCCTTGCCGATGTCTCGGCCTAGGGTGGCACCATAACTCAAGTCTTGTCGATTACCCGGATGCCATGCCTCAGCGTCAGCCGCACGCCAGGGTATTGCTC
>JAFAZU010000243.1 GCA_019239585.1 Acidobacteriaceae bacterium | reverse complement strand
ATTAATTTCGATTTCTCGCTCATCAAGAACAATTTCTTCAAGGAACGCTACAACGTGCAGTTCCGTGCTGAGTTCTACAACATCTTCAACCACCCGGCCCTGCTCGCGACCGGCCCCACCACGGATGTGACCAACGCGCAATTCGGCCAAATTGTGCAAAGCGCGCCCGGAAGCGAGAGAAACATCCAGTTCGCATTACGATTCGCCTTCTAGAAAGCTATGAACCGCCGCCATTTCGCTCAAACCGCTCTCCTGTTTGCCGCCGAGCGTTATGCTCGCGCTGCGCGAGGTCTGCCGGAACTAAAAATCACTGAGGTCCGCGCCATTCCAACCAGCGCCGGTGCCAACTACTCCTGGGTCTTCCTCAAAATCCTGACGAGCGAACCCGGATTATACGGCATCGGCTCTGCCAGTAACATCAACGAAGCGCCCGCCATCGTCACCGCGATCAAGGAACAATACACGCCCTTCTGGATCGGCAAGAACCCGGACCGTATCGAGGACCTGTGGCAAAGCACCAACGTCCGAACCTATTGGCGCAACAGCACCGTGCAAAACAACATCCTGAGCGCCCTCGATATGGCCCTTTGGGACATCAAAGGCAAACGCGCCGGAATGCCTGTTTATGAGCTGCTCGGCGGTAAGGTTCGGGACGCCGTACCTATTTACGCGCACGCAGACGGGCGCGACCCGAACGAAGTCATCGAAAACGTTCGCCAGTACATGGATGAAGGCTATCGCCATGTTCGCGCTCAAATGGGAGGCTATGGCGGAGGAGGAATGATTCCGGCAGGGAAGGGCAGTCGGCCTGCTGCTGGTTTCAATGGTTCCGCTTTCGATGAAGACATTTATCTCGAACACATTCCCAAGCTCTTCGAGCAAATTCGCGCAAAACTCGGACCCGAAGTCAAGCTTCTGCACGACGTACACGAACACCTGACTCCCACCGGCGCAGTGGAGTTCGCCAAGCGCATGGAGCCTTATCGAATGTTCTTCGTCGAAGACATCCTGCCGCCCGAGCAAATCGACTGGTTCCGGCGCATCAAGCAGGTCACCACCACGCCTATGGCCATGGGCGAACTGTTCACCAGCCCCAGAGAATACGTTCCGCTCATCTCCGAAAGAACCATTGATTTTGTTCGCTGTCGCGTGTCGCAGATCGGAGGCATTACCGCCGCCAAAAAGATTGCGGGACTCTGCGAAGACTTCGGCGTGCGAACCGCTTGGCAGGAAGGAGGAGACAACGACCCCGTCAATCAACTCGCCGCCTACCATGTGGATCTGACAATCCCAAGCTTCGGCATCCAGGAAGAGAATCACTTCCCGCCGGTTGTCCACGACCTGCTACCCGGCACCGCCCAACTGCGCGGAGGCTATCTGTACGGCAATGGAGAACCCGGTCTGGGTATCGACGTCAAGGAAGAAGCCGCCCTCAAGTACCCATTGAAGCCACTCCGCCCCGGTGACAGCTGGACCACCGTGCGCGGCATGGACGGCTCACTGGTGAAACCATAAGAATGCTCAGCTCAAGTCAGAATGCTCAGCTCAAGTCCAGCGCCCTACTACGCGCCCCGATCCGTCTGATAGGCGCTCATCAGTTTTGAGATCAATACAGCCAGATACAAAATCCCGAGTATGGCTTCAATCACCGAAAGCGAACGCGCCGGATCGGAGACCGGTGTCATGCCTGCTGCGCCCAGGGAGGTCATTGTTCCGAAGCTGTAATAAATGAGATCAAAACGATTGGGAACCTGATGGATGTTTGAGACCGGATCGAGATAGAAGGCGCGTGCCTGCACCGTGGCCAGCATGTGATAAAGGCTGGCAAAGCTGAAACCCAGGAGCAGATAAATACATAAGGCGCCGAAGATCGTTTCCGCATTCGGCACATGCCTGGCAAACACGCGCCGGAAGATAACAACAACAATAAATAGATCGAAAGCAAAACTGAAAAGGATAATCAATAGGGCCAGGGTGCCCTGATCCCCACGGGGCAGCAGGAGACGTTGCGCCAGAGCCGGAATCGCCAGCACGAGGGCAACGAACACGAAGCTACGCCGGAAGCTGACGGCGTAAATACTCAGCAGAGTCACAGAAACTCCGAAGACCCGAAAGGCGAGGTATTCTAAGCCGCTGTTCTGAATATAGGGATAAAAAACAAGGTAGGCCAGGAGAAACAGAAAGAGCAGATGAAATTTGTGCTCCCGCACCGTGGAGATGCGGCCAGCTTGCGTAGGAGTGGAAGGAGAGATCTGCGACATAACTCCGCTGCCTCAAGTCCAGAGCAAGAGGGCAGACTTCAATATTATGTTGTGGAGGATCTCATAAACCTCGACTGATCGCCGGAAACCCGCTTGCCCGCAATCTGTCAACAGCCCTACGATCACCGTGGTGAAGGTTCGCCATCAGCCAGCAACCGTATCCGAAAAGGAGCTGTCGACAGTGCCAATCTTGGTAGCCAAAAGATTCAGCCCAAAATATTCCATTTCCGTTGCACACTTTACCCATCTGCTCGCCCACTAATCGGTAAAGAGCTTCTTCACAAAGGAACTGTTACTTTTGAAAGTACGATTATCTATTCTGGACGTTTTAAACTTCAGATGACCGGGACTAGAGTGTTAAGTCGCCTATGGACCTTCGTGGCATGTCTGGTAGCCAATCTTGCAATAACTGCCATTCCGGGCAAAGCCGCTTCACATCAACTGCCCGCCGGCAAAACCGTCGAGATTCGTCTCACGCACTCCCTGGCCTCATACTCCAGTCGAAAGGGAACCACGGTGGAAGGCATTGTGATTGCGCCAGTTTTCGAAGGCGGTCAGATAGTGATTCCTATGTACACGAAAGTGACTGGAACCGTTCTGGGCAGCGCTCGCGTGGGCTTGGGTCTTCTCCACGAAACCGCTCATCTCACGTTTGCCTTCAACAAACTTACTTTTCCCGACGGCACTGTCGTGACGTTCGACACGCAGATCACGCAAATTGATAATGCTCGTGAATCTGTGAATCAACGAGGCCGGGTAAATGGCATCCGCTCGACAGGAACAGTCGGCTACCGCGCGAACAATGCGATTGCTGGGCTCGTTATGTTTGACCCTATAGCTTACATCTACGTGACTGTGGCCTCCGCACGTGTTCTTCGCTTCTCGGAGCCGGAAATCTGGTTTCCCGCCGGAACCGAACTAGAGGTGAAACTGCTCTCACCGCTTCAGTTTTCCAAAGTGTACGAGTTGCCAGTACCTCCCATCGATGCGGAACCGGCACAACGAACGGATCTGCAACGCCTGATTCGGCTGCTGCCGTATCGTACCGAAACGATGAATGCAAAGAAATCGGACCTGACGAATCTCATGTTCCTGGGGAGCGCCGGGGCTCTCAAACGTGCCTTTGAGGCCGCAGGCTGGCTACAAGCCGATCGCCTCAACACAGTAACCGGCTTCCTGACCTTACGCTCAATTGCGGAAGATCAGCGTTACCAGAGCGCTCCCATGTCGCTGCTTATGCTCGATGAGCAGCGACCTTACTTTGAGTTCTCTAAATCCCTCAACACCTTTTCCAAGCGCCACCACGCCCGCATCTGGCTGCGCTCGGAAACCTGGGAGGGTATGCCTGTGCTCACCGCATCCTCTACGCAGGACATTGGGATTCAGCTCTCACGGAAAAATAAAACATTCATCCATGTGATTGATACCAACATCGACCATGAAAGAACCAAAATCATCAATGATCTGATCTTCACCGGCTGCGTCGATCAGGCAGAACTTCTTCCCCGACCATGGATTGCGTCCGGCGCCAGCAATGCTACTGGAGAGACGCTATTCACAGATCGACGTGTTGCTGTTCTGAAACTCAATGAGTGCCGGCAGCCGCGGGATCCCGTGAATCTACAAGCTCCGCCCGACCAGGACACAACCGGTCCCAGCGTCCAGCGTGGATTCCGCCAGGGCTTTCTGGTTGCTCGGAATGACATTTTTCGCGGCAATTTGATCTATCAGGGATACGAAGGAACAAAGCTCGGAATCAAGCATTTAAAGCACAATAAACAATCCTCTCCAGGAACTAATCCGACTGCCTCGACCGATGAGGATGTGGTCGCGTTGGGAACCGATGAACCGGGCTGGCAACCCGACCTGCCTGCTGACCGCAGACCGCCGCCCAATTCAGGCCCAACACGTGCTGTTCCCGAAAGTCTTCCCTACGTGAGTCCGGAAGGAAGGGCGGCCCTCATCGAATTCGGGGCACGAGGTGGATGGCTACGTTTCGGAAGCACGCTGGATGTGACAAACATTGGCATTGAGTCGCATGTGCCGGATGTTCCCTCATTTACGCTTCTTTTACAGAATCGTCTCAGCAATGGCTGGGCAGTAGGGACTTCCATGACTCTGAACAGTTGGAGATACTTCTCCAATGAATTTTCGTTCGACTATCAGCGCGGGCATTACCGTATCGGCGCTGCCTTTAGCGGTTTTAGCGGCCAGCCGGGATTCTCCTACCAGGAACAAACAACAGGCTTGCTCACCAACCAGTTTGGATACGCATTTCTCATTCATTTGAGCCCTCGCGAGCGGCGTTTCCGGCCCTACATCGCTCTCGGTCCCGCCTTCCAGCTTCTGCATATTACGGACGCGCCTTTCAAGTCTGCCGGGGGGATTTTTAAGGTTGGTCTGCGCAACGTCGGGTTGATTTTGTCCTCCTATAATTTCGCAAACACTCCTCCCTTGGACGGGGGAGGAGTGTTCCAGTTCGGTTTTCAATACGGTGGCGGCATCAAATACCGCGTGAGCCGCCGCTGGTTGGCTTGTCTGGATTTTCGTGAGACTTTGAGTGCTCAGCCAGACTTTATCGGTCGTTCTATTGACATTAGTACTACGCCCGATGAGAGCGGGTTCACGATTAATAGCGAATTCAGTAAGCCAGCCGGGCCCCTGCGCGAACAAAGAATCTCAGGCGGTCTCTCCTTTGTTTTCTAACTGGACCACTGTGCGAGGGGCGGACAGCTCGCTTGTAAAACCATGACTAATTTAGGTTGTATCGACAATTCGCGAGACGAAACCAATTGGCTGCTTGAATTTCGTTTTTTAACTGGACTGATGACGCGCACGCCGTGAACGGACTGCTGCCACACTCGCCAACCCGAGTCCGAGCAACGCGAACGAGGCGGGTTCGGGAATGACCGGATTGCCATATACCTCGAATTGCACGTCAGAGGTCCCACTCCCAACCGGGACCCAGGTTCCATCGGCAGAGTAGATCAAAAAGGGTACCGAGGAGCTGCCCCCACCCACCCATGCGCCATTCGGAGTGTCCACCCCGAGAAAGTAAGTGTTGCCGCTCTGCAACACGATGGGCGTGCCGGTATAGCTCGCAGAGACTAGTTGCGCAGTCGTTATGCTGAACGAGCCGCTTCTCCAGAGTTGCAGATCGGGCTTACCAGCCGAAGAGGAGCTGTAAAGTATGAGCGAAGCGGTCGCGGGCGGAACATAAGGAGTGTCGAGAAAGGCCGCGGCGCCAGTAAAATCGAAGTTGCCGGTCGGTGTGAAACTTGCCGCAAACAAGCCGGCGACAACCCCGGATTCATTCACGCCCGTGTAATTGCTGAAAACAGTGCTTGCCTGTGCCGGTAGCCCGCTGAAGAGCTCGACCGCCGTGGCTACAACAGCCGCGAAAAACCATTTTTGCATTTTCGTTAATCTTTCGAAGTACCTACCGCCATTACACCGGAAATTATACTGACCTTTCGTTCAGCGGTCAATAGTGGTCAGCTCTGTTGTCAGGGCAATCGCATATGAAATCAGCACTGAGCTATTAATTTGCGAAGAAAGCGGTCATCCCACCCGGCACGCTTGAACTTCAGACGGTTTGATCCTTTGTCTTTATTGGCTTTGATGGTGTTCAACGCCAGGCGGCGCAAAGTTGCCAGGTTCGCCGGGGCATGGTCCTTACGTGCGCGGGCTTGATCTTCCCGCATCACCACATCCAGCACCCAGTGCAGCGAGTTCTCAATCGTCCAGTGGGCACGCACGAGGTCGAGGAATTCTTCAGCGGGCATGACCCGGCTCAAGAGATAGTAGCGGTCCTGGGTTTGTACAGCACCCGTCGCTTTGTCTTCGCGCGTGGCCGTGATCTTGCCGACGCAGGCCAGACCCGGCCAGTCGTGCTGCTCCTGCAGCCACGCCAAGTCCGTAACTAAGTGAGCCGCTCGGGTTTCGATGCGGCCATGATCGGCCTCCATCGTTTGCGCCCGATCCTGCACCGGCAGGACGGCATCGTCCAGCAGCGTGCGAACGTCCTCATATAAGGTTCCCTGATTGCCTTTGAGCGCCAGCACGTAGGAAGCCCCCTGGTCCAAGACGGCTTGCGCCGTTTCCCGTTGCGCATGCAGCGCATCAAGCGTCACGGTGCAGCCCTTCAGCGAGAGCAGGGACAGCAAGGCCCGCACGGCGGGAATCTCATTGCTTTGCGCCTCGACCGCAATCTGCCCTAGGGTGAGCCGGGTGTCGGAGGCAAAGGCGCTGACCATCTGCAGCGGCGAGGCTCCTGCCGCTCGGTCGTGCGCCCCGCGCAAGGTCTTGCCGTCAATGGCGACGTGTCCCCGGCAGACCGCGCCCAACTGCTCCAGATACGCTTGCAGGCAAGCGGCAAAGCGTGCCGGGTCCAACATCCGGAAGACCCGACTGAAGGTGTCATGGGAGGGCGGTCCGCCTTCCAGATCGAGGAATTCCCGCAAGACCTGCTCTTTGGACAAGGCAAAGCCCGCCATCTCCACACAACTTTCCGCCCCGCACAAGGAGGCACAAAAGGCAATTACTAAGATGTCCAGAAGCTGATGATGGCGTGCGTTGGGACGACGCGGGTCTTCCAGCGCAGCAAACGCTTCGGCAACTCCAAGCATGCCTCATCTTCTCGCAGGTGGAATACAGGAACCCCTGTAGGGACCAGTCAAGCTGCTCTCATCTTTTTATATGCGATTGCCCTGGCTCTGCTGTCGTTAACATATGATCTGTCCGGTCTAATTCACACATAATCTGTCCGCTTGCAAAAGTGGAGCGGAGGGGAACGACGCTGGAACTTGGAACCAGATCGAACCTACTCCGGCTCCGAAG
This sequence comes from Acidobacteriaceae bacterium, assembly GCA_019239585.1. Lineage (GTDB taxonomy): Bacteria > Acidobacteriota > Terriglobia > Bryobacterales > Bryobacteraceae > Bog-105. The sequence goes on along the minus strand of JAFAZU010000243.1, from coordinate 2,565 downwards.
TGGAGCGGATGATGAAACTACAAAATGTGTGGTTGAAAGCCATGGCCAAAAAGATCACCTGGTGGCAAGCGGCCGAGATCATTGGGGTGACCGATCGCACGATGCGGCGTTGGCGCGAGCGCCTCGAAGAACACGGCTATGACGGCTTGGCCGACCGGCGCAAAGGCCAACCGAGTTTCCGGCGCGTGCCCCTGGCAACGTGCGAGGAAGTGTTGCGGCTGTATCAGGAGCAGTACTTTGATCTGAGTATGCGGCACTTTCACGAGAAGTTGCAGGAGGAGCACGCCATCAAGTTGAGCTACACCTGGGTGCAGCAGGCTTTACAAGGGGCGGGGCTGGTGAAAAGGCGTTCGCGCCGTGGACCGCACCGGCGCCGTCGGGAACGACGCCCGCTGCCCGGCATGCTGCTGCACATCGACGGCAGCAAACATCGTTGGTTCCAGGATGAGCGCTGGTACGACCTGTTGGTGATCTTGGACGATGCCACCAGCGAGATCTACTACGCACAGTTGGTCGAAGAAGAGTCCACCCGGACCGTGATGGCTGCCTTACGGGAAGTGATCGAAAGCAAAGGCTTGTTTTGTGCTCTCTACAGCGATCGCGGCAGCCATTTCTTTCTGACACCGAAGGCCGGGGAGCCGGTCGACAAGCAGCGGCTGACACAAGTCGGGCGAGCGATGAAGGAATTGAGTATTCAGATGATTCCGGCCTATGCGCCGCAGGCACGCGGACGCAGTGAGCGCAGTTTCGGCACCTGGCAAGGACGGCTGCCGCAGGAGTTGCGTTTGGCCGGCATGAGCACCCTGGCAGCGGCCAACCTGTTCCTGCAGGAGCGCTACATCGCTGAATTCAACCAGAAGTTCACGGTACTGGCGAAAGAGCGCGGAACGGCTTTCCGCAAGGCGGGCCGTTCGGATCTGGACTGGATCTTCAGCGTACAGTCCGAGCGGGTCGTGGCGCGTGACAACACGATTGCGTTTCGGGACCAGCTCTGGCAACTGGAGAAGACGCGTTGGCGCTACAGCCTGGCTGGTTGTACGGTCATTGTGCATGAGCATCTGGACGGTCGGATCTCTGTGCGCTACGGACCGCACGTGGTGGCGCACTGGAGCCAGAGCGAGGCGAGCGGAACACCGAAGGCGCGCCGTGGAAAAGACGGCACTGGGGAAAACCAAACGGCAGTTTCCCCCAGTGCCTTGGAACTCTCGCCCCAATCGCGAGATTTCCACTTTCCCACCGCGCCGACGACGAGGCACAAAGCGAAAAAGGAGAAAAGGAAAGCAGCGTAACCGGACAGATCGTGTGTGAATAAAAGCGGACAAGTTGACTTGTTAACGACAGAGTGGTCAGCTCTGTTGGCGGAAAATCGCGACCGTGACCCTCAGCACCAATGAACGCGAACGCGTTATCTGACATGTGGACCGGGTCGTCGCAGCTATCGATTCCGCCTGGCCTATATGTTCATTGATGTGGATTGCGGCTCTTGAATGACATGAGGCAGGTTAGCGATTGATTCGCTGTGAAATGGTTGTCCCTCTTGAAGCAAACTTTCACTGGACCGACACTTTGCTGCCGGAAATGCCCTTTTCTGGGGTTTCTGGGTGCTCAAAGTTCAGTATTACAGCATCCCTTGTGCTACTTCTGAATGGAATATTTATTAGAGCGATGGTCTATAATCCTGTTAATGTCCATCGAGATTAGGGTTTTGCTCCCACGCTTCCCCTTCGTATCCTTGTCCCTGCTCTGCTTGGGCCTCCTCAGTGGAGGTTTTCATCCTGCTTTCACGCAAGTCGTTGGTGCAGCCGTTAATGGCACGGTAACAGATGAAAGCGGCGCTGTTCTGCCACAAGTACGCATCCTGGTAAAAAGCCTCGAAACCGGGTCGACCCGTGAGTTGTTAAGCGATAACGCGGGGCGATACTCAGTGCCGTCCATTGCAGTGGGCCGGTATGAAATCACTGCCGACAAACCCGGTTTCAGGGCGCAGGTAAAGACTGGAATTGACTTGGTAGTGGGACAAAGCGCTACTGTGGACTTCACGCTTCTTTTGGGGCAAGAGCAGCAGATTATCACGGTAGAAGAAACCCTGAATCCGATTGCTTTGACTACTCAGCAAACATCCGGGCTGGTCAGCGAGCGTCAGGTAAAAGAGTTGCCTCTCAACGGTCGCAGCTTCGATGGCTTGCTCACGCTCAATCCCGGTATCGTGAACTACTCCTCGCAGCGTTCCGGAGGCATTGGCACTTCCAACTCGGCAGTCGGCAATATGTTTGCGGTTTCAGGCCGGCGCCCGCAGGAAAACCTGTTTCTATTGAACGGGGTTGAGTATACGGGTGCGTCGCTCATCAACAACACGCCGGGCGGGGCAAGCGGCCAACTGCTGGGCGTTGATGCGGTACGCGAATTCAACGTCGTTGCGGATACGTATGGCGCTGAATATGGAAAGCGTCCGGGCGCGCAGGTCAGCGTGGTCACGGCTAGCGGATCGAATGCTTTGCACGGGAGCGCCTACGAGTTCCTCCGCAATAGCGCGCTCGATGCCCGCAATTTCTTCGATCAAGGCTC
>JAFAZU010000620.1 GCA_019239585.1 Acidobacteriaceae bacterium | reverse complement strand
CCGTCCGCGTATTCAAGAATGTACAGGCAAATTCCGTCTTCATGAGCGAAACGCGTTCGTGGATCTTTTCGCGCGCTCACAAAGATTGATTCGGGATTGCCGAAGAGATAACGAAAACAGTCCAGATGATGAACGCTCATGTTCAGCAGCGTGAGACGCCGGTAATCCTGCAACCACGCCTGCCAGTGAGGAACGGCCCGCATCTCAATGGTCCCCAGCACCGGCTCTCCTAAATATCCACGTTCCAAAATCGTTTTCAAAGCGCGGATCGATTGGTCGTACCGCATGTTCTGATTGACGACAAGCGGCAGACCGCGTCGCGAGCACAACTCAACAATCTCGCAAGCTTCACTGTAGTTCACCGCCAACGGCTTTTGTGCCAGAATGCCTTTTAAGTGCTTTCCCTCTTCCACGGCTTGCCTCACGATAGCCAGTTGCCGGTGCGGTGGTAGAGCAATATCCAGGATCTCCACTTCGGGATCTTCGAGCATCTCTCCGAGAGAGTTGTAGCATTTAGGAATCGCGCGCAGGTTAGCAACAGACCGCGCCGTTTCGGGCGTTCTTGACATAATGGCAACAACCTTGAAGCCTGCGTCGGCATAAGCTTTTAATTGCACATCGCGCATGATGAACCCGGCGCCTGCCGCGCCAATGCCGAAATCGTTGCGCAGCGGTCCGGGTGCCAGATGATTCAAATTAAGATCGAGATCCACTGGTGTTCCACCTGTCAATGAGAAGTTTATGATACTATCTCTCTCGACCACGAACGCCGTATGAATCTTAGACTTATCGATTCCGCATGTGCTTCCGAACAGGAAGCCTCTTAGGCATGTGGTCTCAATCTTACTTTCTCTGGGGACAAGGGCTGGCCATTTCTGCCCTGATTGCGGCGGTTCCTATTTTTCTGCTCTTCTATCTTCTGGGCATCCGGCGCAAGCCTGCTTGGCAAGCTGCGCTTTGGGGGCTCGGCGCAACGGTTCTTCTCGCCACAGCCGGTTATGGTTTTTCCCTTCGTCACACGCTTAGCTCCGCTTTGTATGGAGCGGCATTTGGAGTGTTTCCAATTACCTGGATTATTTTTTGGGCCATCATGCTTTACCGCATTAGCGTTCAGACGGGGAAGTTCGAAATCATCAAGGAATCGATTGCCGCCATTACATCCGACATGCGTCTGCAAATTCTGCTGATCGCTTTTGCTTTCGGGGCATTTCTGGAGGGGGGCGCAGGATTTGGAACGCCAGTCGCCATTGCAGCAGCCATGATGACAGGTTTTGGATTCTCTCCGTTCTATGCTTCAGGCATCTGCCTGCTGGCCAACACCGTGCCGGTTGCTTTTGGATCAATCGGCATTCCAGTTATTACGCTTTCTGCTATTACAGGATTGCCGCTCGATCAATTAAGCGCAAATGTTGGAAAACTCTGCGCGCCTGTTTCGTTCGTCATACCGACTTATCTAATCGCGGCGACGGCGGGTCGTTCTGCTCTTTTCGAGATCTGGCCCGCGCTGCTGGTTTGTGGAGGCACCTTTGCGGGTGTGCAGTTTTTCGCATCGAATTATATCGGCCCGCAACTGACCGATATCCTCAGCTCACTTTCCTGTATCGGCGCTTTGATTGCATTGCTTCGATTCTGGAAGCCGAAAGTGATCAGGCGCGCGGACGCTTTATTAGCCGTACAAACAAAAACAGCGGCAAGTCGCACTCCTGGCGAGATCGCGCTGGCATGGAGTCCGTACGCCCTATTAGTTGTGTTTGTGTTGGCATGGGGCTATAAACCCGTGCAACAGCTTTTGAATTCGGTAACCGTTTCGATCCATTGGCCGGGCCTGCACAATGAAATCCAGCGAATGCCGCCCGTAGTGACAAAAGCTTCGCTTTACGGAGCGGTTTACAATCTGAACTGGCTCTCAGCGTCAGGCACCTCCTGCATGTTTGCGGTTTTGCTTTCAGCCATAATCCTCCGTATGCGGCTGAGCGCGTTTGGGGCGTTGCTCCTTTCGGTGGCAAAACAGATTGCTATTCCGACCGTGACAGTAGCGGCGGTATTAGCGATGGCGTTTGTAATGAATTACTGTGGAGCAACGGGAACGCTCGGTCTGGCTTTTGCCGCGACGGGAGTGTTATTTCCTTTCTTTAGCGCATTCATTGGATGGTTAGGCGTGTTCCTGACCGGCTCCGATACATCCGCCAATGCATTGTTTGGAAACTTGCAAGTGGTGACGGCCAGCCGCTTAGGTTTAGCGCCGGTGTTGCTGGCAGCGGCCAACTCCGTAGGTGGCGTGATGGGCAAAATGATCAGTCTTCAAACCATCACGGTAGCCGCCGCCGCAACCGGTTTATCCGTTTCCGAGCAAGCCAAGCTCTTCCGCTTCACCTTGCGTCACAGCTTGATTTTGACAGTGGTGATCGGGATCGAAGTGCTGGCTTACGCGTACATTTTTCGCAGTTAGGAGAAACAATTATCTTGTGGCAACTAACTTAAGTTCTTCCTTCGATGCGCCCATATCCTCCATAGCAGCGTGCTGGAGAATGGGTTCCGCGATTGTGGTGAGAAGGAAATCGGCGCTTTCTTCTTCGCCAAGCGTGTGATCCAGCAGTTTGGCAACTTCTTTTTCGTTAATCAGGCGAGCGATTCCACGCACAGTTCCGTAGCCGGAAATTTCGTAGTGCTCGACTTTCTGGGCGGCGCCGATCAGAGCCAAGTCGGCAGCAAGCTCATCTTTGCCCTTGCTTTCTTTGATTCGTTCCTTTCCTTCCTCAATCAGGCCCAGCATGGCCTTGCATTGCTTCGGGCTTGCCTTTGCTCCAAGCAATTCAAATGCCCTGTTCAAACGTTGTATCTGTCCTTCTGTTTGTCCAAGATGTTTTGTGAAAGCCTCTTTCAGCTTCGGGTTGTGCGCCGCTGCCGCCATCTCAGGCAGGGCTTTCGTCAACTGCATTTCCGCAAACAAGAGATCCTGTAGTTCTTCGACGAGTAATTCTTTTAGCTGTCCCATATGTACCTTTCGAAATTATGCTTTGATTGTGACTTTTGAGGTCGATTTCTTGGCAGAATGACCGTTTTCCGCCGAGACTTGAGCGCCCTCACTGGGCACAGGTTGTGAGTTCTCGCGAGCGCCCGTTTCCGCTGATCTGAACTGCTGGAAGGCGGGGGCTTCGACGTATTCCCAGCCGTTGCCCTGATTCCAGGGGCCACGGGCGTCCGGTTCGCCCCGGTCTCCGACGCCGGTGGAGTCATTAAAGTACTGATTCACGATGCCTGGCGTGGGCGGGAGCTTGCCAATGGATAAGAAAGGTTTGCCCATGCTTTCCAGGGCCAAAGTGAACGCTTTCATATGCGTGATTTCACGGGTCATTAGAAACTGGAGCGCATCGAGAGTTCCCTGATCGCTGGTGAAATTCATTAGCCGCTCATAAGTAATCTTGGCCCGGGCTTCCGCTGCGATGTTGTTGCGTAGATCGACGTCCAGTTCGCCGGTAACCTTCAAATAATTAGCCGTCCAGGCAGAACCCATGGAATTGCGCAGCCCTACTCCGCCGCCGCCCGCAATCGCGATGAGCGGGTCAGCTTCTGCGGCACTCCGATTATGTCTCATCGGTTTCAGGTGCATGCGCGTTAAAACGCCAACTACTTCGAGGTGGCTCAATTCTTCCGTGCCAATGTCCATGAGCAGATCTTTGCGGTCTGGATCGTCACAGTTGATTCCTTGCACCGAATACTGCATAGCAGCGGCCAATTCCCCGTTTTCGCCGCCAAACTGCTCCAAAAGCATGTTGCCGAAAACCGGATCGGGAGTATCGACGCGAACCGTATACATCAACTCTTTTACGTGGTGATACATATTTCCTTTATTCCGCAGCGCCAGGGCGCTGCTGTTACTTTTATTACCCTTCGAAGGACGCTCCCGCGAGGAAAATGCTTCACCTGATCAGGCACTACGTAGAGCTACCAGGTATGCTGTTGTGAGGACAGGAGGTCTACTGATAGGGTGGATGTCGGCAAAACAGGCGATCTCACTCGCTACAGAAACGTATAAGAAATGGAGCGAGCATAATGCTCCTCGGCTCGGTGCTTCGGTGGCTTTCTACAGTGTTTTGTCGTTTGCTCCTCTTTTGGTTCTGCTGACAGCTGTCATTGCACTGGTCTTCGGCCAGCAGAGCGCGCAGGGCGCGCTGATCAACGAGGCTCGGCAATTGATTGGAGATCGTGGCGCTGAAACAGTTCAATCCTTGCTCAAAAATGCGCAGAAGCCATCGTCGGGTATTTTCGCGAGCCTTGTTGCGTTTGCTACTTTGCTATTCGGGGCTTCGGGCGTTTTTACAGAGTTGCAGGCTGCACTGAATGTCATTTGGGAAAGCACGGCAAAAAGCGCCTCTGGGTTTATCGGGATCATCAAGCAACGGCTTTTTTCATTTGGCATGGTGCTGTCAGTTGGTTTCCTGCTGCTTGTTTCATTGCTAATCAGCGCGGCCCTTACCTATGTCGGGCACTCCTTCGGCGAGCTTGTGCCGATGCCGTCCTTTATTTTACAGACCATCAACTTCCTTGTGTCTTTCGCGGTGATTACAGTTTTATTTGGATTGATGTTCAAGTATGTGCCGACAGCAAAAGTTTCCTGGCGTGATGTGGGCGTAGGGGCGGTGGGAACAGCGCTTCTGTTTACAATCGGAAAGTTTCTTTTGGGTCTCTATTTAGGAAGGGCAAGCGTTGGATCAACGTATGGCGCGGCTGGATCGTTTGTCGCGGTGATTGTCTGGATCTACTATTCGGCGCAGATCTTCTTTTTTGGCGCCGAGTTTACTCGCGTTTATGCGGAAGCGCGCGGGAAGAAGCTAGGCACTGCTCCTTCACCTCCTGCGGCTCAAAAAAATAAATAGCAGGGCCAAGATAACGAGGAGCGTCAGGCTGCCCGGGAAGAAAAACCAGCCACCTCGACTGCTGTAACCGCCCGCCACGATGCAGGCGGATTGTGTCACGGCCAGTACAGCAATTAACGGTAGTATGCATTTCATTTTGTTTTCCTGAGATCTTTCCTAATAGCTGCCCGCTTGCCGGAGCATTCCGCCGTCCATGAAGTAAGTTGATCCGGTGACATAGGATGCTTCGTCCGAAGCAAGATAAACTGCCAGTCCGGCAATTTCATCCGGCTGTCCCCATCGATTCAGCGGGATTTCGCTCATGAGCGCCTTTTCCATCTCGGGCTGGGCTTCAATATCCGCGTCAATCGGCGTATAGACTGCGCCGGGACCGATATTGTTTACCGTGATGTTATATTTCGCCAGTTCTACAGAGATCGTTCTTGTCAGCATTCGCAAACCTCCTTTGCTGGCGCAGTAAGCGGAGTTCGTGGGCATAGGGAGGTCTTCGTGAACTGAAGAGATGTTGACGATACGTCCTCCGCCGCCCTGCTTAATCATTTGGCGCGCTGCTGCTTGCGCGACCAGAAATGGCCCGATCAGGTTGACATCCAAGATCTTCTG
>JAFAZU010000593.1 GCA_019239585.1 Acidobacteriaceae bacterium | reverse complement strand
CGCGCTGGGCACCATGCAGCACTTAACCGGAGCGCAGGCGGGTTTGCTGGATGCGCGAATTAGTCAGGATGCATTCCTAAACCTGCAGCGGCTGGAAGTTGAGCTCAGTAAGCGTGTGGCCCAGCACGAAGCTGGCGGAACACGCACCGGCGCGCGAGAGGAGTCGCCGGAAAAATACCGGGATGCCGTGGCTGGATATTTCAAAAAGCTGAGCCAAGCGAAATAGTGGAGCGCATTCAAAAGCTCGTTCTCCTGCTCGTCACATCCATCTCCTGCGTTTTTCCGGCAACGGAAGAACGGGATATCGCGCGCTGGGAGCAGAAAGCGCGGCAGGTCACGATCATCCGTGACGACTGGGGTATCGCGCACGTCTACGGGAAAACAGATGCCGATGCGGTTTTCGGCATGATTTATGCCCAAGCTGAGGATGATTTCAACCGCGTCGAGATCAATTACATCAACGCAATGGGGCGCCTGGCGGAAGCCGAGGGCGAGTCGAAGATCTACCAGGATCTGCGGATGAGACTCTTCATTGACCCTGCTGTACTGAAGACTCAGTATGCGGCGAGCCCGGCGTGGTTGCAGACGCTCACCAACGCATTTGCCGACGGGCTGAATTATTACCTTTACAAGCACCCCGAGGTAAAACCGAGAGTTATCCGGTGTTTCGAGCCGTGGATGGCCCTGAGTTTTACGGAGGGCAGCATCGGCGGCGACATTGAGCGCATCGACCTTAAAGAGCTCCAAGCACTTTACGGTAAAGGTCCAGTAAGTCAGACGGCTTCGATCAATGAGAGAGAGCCGTCAGGATCGAACGGTATTGCCATCGCGCCCTCCAACACCGCTTCGCATCATGCGCTGCTGCTCATCAATCCTCACACTTCCTTCTTTTTTCGGTCCGAACTGCAGATGGTGAGCAACGAAGGGTTGAATGCTTACGGCGCAGTGACGTGGGGCCAATTTTTCATCTACCAGGGATTCAATGACCGCGTGGGCTGGATGCACACCTCCAGCGGCGTGGATGCTGTTGATGAATACCTTGAAACCGTAAAAAAGAAAGGTGATCGCTTCTATTACAAGTACGGAAATGAGGAGCGTCCCGTTATGACGGTGGAGATCAGCGTGCCGTACAAGACGGATCACGGCATGGCCGAAAAAAAGTTTACCGTCTACCGCACCCATCATGGGCCGGTCATTCGCGAGGCGAATGGGAAATGGGTGAGCATCCGGCTCATGCAGGAACCAGTGAAGGCGCTGATGCAATCCTATACGCGCACCAAGGCGAGAGATTACGCCTCATATCGGCGGACGATGGACTTGCAAGCCAACTCATCCAATAACACCATTTTTGCCGACGCGGACGGCGATATCGCTTATTTTCACGGCAATTTTATTCCTCGACGCGATACCCATTTTAACTGGAAAGAGGCGGTCGATGGCAGCGATCCCGCTACCGAGTGGCACGGGCTTCTTTCCGTCGATGAAACGCCGCACTTGCTGAATCCGAAGAGCGGTTGGTTATATAACTGCAACAACTGGCCGTGGTCCGCCGCCGGACCGAGTAGTCCGAAGAAGGAAGATTATCCCCCGTATGTTGAAAACGGCACGGAATCCGCACGCGGACTACACGCCATCCGGCTCTTGCAGGATACAAAAGATTTCACGCTAGACTCGCTCATCACTGCGGCCTATGATAGCTACCTCCCGTGGTTTGAAAGGCCAATCAGCGCCTTGATAGAAGCATGGGATCGAACGCCGGAAAACGACCCTCTCAAAACAAAACTGGCCGGGCAGATCGGTCTTCTGCGCACATGGGATCGCCGTTGGGCTGTGACATCAGTCCCGACCTCCCTTGCGGTGTTCTGGGGTGAAGAGATCCGGAAGCAGGCGCTCGCCCCGGCGAAAAAGGCAGGGATGCTTGTCGAGGATTACATTAGCAAGGAGGTTTCGGCGCAACAGCTCCTGCAATCGCTTTCTGCGGCCTCCGACAGGTTGGAAGCCGACTTTGGCACTTGGAAAACACCTTGGGGTGAGATCAATCGGTTTCAGCGTTTAACCGGCGACACCGTCCAGCCGTTCAATGACACAAAGCCAAGTATTCCCGTTGGCTTCACATCTTCTATCTGGGGCTCACTGGCCTCCTTCGGAGCGCGTCCATATCCAGGAACAAAAAAGTGGTACGGAACCAGCGGAAACAGCTTCGTCGCTGCCGTCGAGTTCGGCGACAAGGTACGGGCCAAAGCGGTCACAGCAGGCGGAGAGAGCGGCCACCCCGCATCTCGTCACTTCAACGATGAGGCCCAGCGATACAGTACCGGTAATTTGCGAGAGGTCTATTTCTATCGTTCGCAACTGCAGGGGCACACCGAGCGGGAGTACCATCCTGGAAGCTGACCCTTACTGTTTTTTACGCATCAATGTTCCCAAATCTTCATATTGATCCGTAGCGATCAGGTTGACGCCAGCCTGTATAGCCGCTCGCCAGCGAATGAGCGCTCTTTCGGGCGAGCCGAAGTTGTAGGCCGTTCCCCAGCCCTTGTCATTTGCCGGAGCGAAGCCATCCAGCGTGTAAAAACGTATCCAGAAGCCCCGGTTATGAGCGTAATCCACAAGAGCGCGGAGCCGGTTTGCTTTCGCCTGAGTCCACTCGCCCGCTCCCGGCGCGCCTCCTTCTTCCACCAGGTACCAGGAATTATTCCACCAGCGGCGATAGTTGGTCGGCATTTCAGTCAGTAACTGCTCTGGCGGCAAGGTGGCGAGCAGATGATTGCGCTCCGCTTGTGTTTGGGCGTTCACGGGCCTGGTGTGCGCCGAGCCGAAAAGCCGTAAGCGCCCGGTTATCGGCACGGCGTTGAAGAAAACGTTTTCCTGCGCGTCTGAATCCTCGGTGAGAACCAGCAGCGGCTTGGGGTCGAAGGGCTGTAAATCACCTGGATTTTGAGTTTTTGCGGCGGTGGTGATCCAGCCTTGGTGTTCATATTCACCCAACAGGTTCCAAACTGCTTGCAGCAACGGTGCTTGGTTGTCCTTAAAATCGAAGTGCAGAACGATGACGGGCCAATGTGAGCGGTCGCCTTCGCGCAACTCCTTCTCGACGATGGGACGTACGCGATCAAAAAAGTAATGCTGTAAAGTTGG
>JAFAZU010000562.1 GCA_019239585.1 Acidobacteriaceae bacterium | reverse complement strand
CAATGAGGCGCGCGACGCGGCCCGGCGATTATGCGAGGCTCACCCGGACATTACGGTTTCGAAGATCATCGCGATCACTCCCCATCGAAGCGATTATCTGCGCCGTTATGCCGAAGGCTTGCGCCGAGCGGGGTTGCCGGAGTGAGGCGACGTACCGGATTTGGCAGAAAGCGATGGGGGGCGTGCAACAAGGCCCCTATTTTTCGATCAACTCTTATTAGCCGAAGGAGGCGACATAGATCTCAATAACTTGGTCATCTTGATCTCGACTGCGCCATAGCCGGAGGTTGAGCCGTCTGGCATGCCATGGTCGTCGTCGATCGGATATCGCGCTACGATTTTCATGGGATCCGTATCGGAATATCGCACCAGCAAGGGTTTCCTGAAGCCGAGGGGATCGCGAATGACAAAATCCGGCATCGGCCATTCCGATCGATTCCAGTTGGGCACCTTTCCGTGAAGTGTCCACTCGCCGTTGATCAAGCCGAGGTCTCCGAATTTTAAGCGCAAAATCGCGTTATCGGGACGTTGGTCATCCAATTTCACGGCCTCCGGCGAGGGAAGACGCGGCCCGAAGAAGTAGCCAAAGTCTGCAATGCCTCGGGGGTGACACGCGCGACAACGCCACGCGCATATCCAACATGCCTTAGTCTAGCAGCAGGCAAAAGACACTTCCTTCAGAAATAGAGACGTTTCATTGTCCAGAGTGGCAGATCCGTCCTGAACCCAAAGCCGTAAATCTCCGTGAAGAACGGCCGCGATTTCTCTAATTTCGATCGTTCGGCGCCGCTTTCAGAAGATTCGTCATTCTTCTCTCGACGGCGCCGGAACCGGCGACGGAATCCGTGGGCAAGCCATGGTCATCGTCGATCCAATATGCGGCTTCGGTGCGGAATAAATCGATATCCGAGTAGCGCACCAGCCTTGGTTTCAGGAAACCGAGTGGATCGCGCGTGACAAAATCCGGCATCGGCCATTCCGCTCGATTCCATTCCGGAACTTTTCCATGCATCGTCCACTCGCCATTGATCAAACCGAGGTCACCAAACTTCGAGCAAAATATCGCGTTTTCGGGATGAAGGTCGTCCAATTTGACCACCTCCTTCGAGCGAAGACGAGGGCCGAAAAAATACGCGAAAAGAACTTTGCCACGCTTGGTGGCGCGAGCGACGACCCCTCGCGCAAAGCCTGTGTCCCTGAGCGGTAAGCAGAAAACGGAACCTTCAAAATATGGAAGCTTCATTTTAACGCCGGAGGTGCTGGAGTGAAGGGGTGATCACCCGGAGTGAGCAGCCAGCGGAAAGCAAAGTGCCTCGAGAGTATGGCTATTCCCGAGCAGCAGGAGGAGACGTGGACCTCAATATCTTTGTCATCTTGATCTCGTCCGCGCCATAGCCGGATGTAAGGTCGTCTGGCATGCCACGGTCATCATCGATTGGGTATTGCGCTACGATTTTCATAGGATCGGTATCGGAATATCGCACCAGCAAAGGTTTCCTGAAGCCGAGAGGGTCGCGAATGACAAAATCCGGCATCGGCCATTTCGATCGATCCCAGTTGGGCACCTTTCCGTGAAGTGTCCACTCGCCATTGATCAAGCCGAGGTCCCCAAATTTTACGCGCAATATCGCATTATCGGGACGAAGGTCATCCAATTTCACGGCCTCCGGTGAGGGAAGACGCGGCCCGAAGAAGTAACCAAAGTCGGCAATGCCTCGGGGGGTAACGCGTGCGATCACGCCACGCGCATATCCAACATCCCTGAGCGGAAGACAAAATACGCTACCCTCTGAATAAAAACGTTTCATTGCGCCGTGAAATGGATCGGTTTTGAATCCAAGAGCCTTAGAACTCCCGGTGATCTGGGCGACTGTTTTCTCTACTTTCGATTCGTGGGCGCCGCTTTCAATAGGTTCGTCATTCTTATTTCGACGGCGCCGTAGCCAGCAGTGGAGTCTGGAGGCAAGTCACGGTCATCGTCGATCCAATGTGAGGCTTCGATGCGGCGTAAATCGGTATCCGAATAGCGCACCAATTTAGGTCTTAGAAGTGGAGCCCGTATGACAAAATCCGGCATTGGCCATTCCGCTCGATTCCACCCTGGAACTTTTCCATGCACCGTCCACTCCCCATTGATCAAGCCGAGATCACCGAACTTGGAGCGGAATATCGCGCCGTTGGGGTGCAGGTCGTCCAATTTGACCGCCTCCCTCGAGGGAAGTCGAGGGCCGAAAAAATACCCGAATAGAACTTTGCCGCGCTTCGTGGCGCGAGCGACAACGCCTCGCGCAAAGCCAGTGTCCCTGAGCGGTAAGCAGAAAACGGAACCTTCAGAATATGGGATCTTCATTTTACGTTGTTCCTTTCTAAATATGACTTGGCGGCGTTCATAAATTGATCCGCATTCTTATTACGTGGGCCGACTCCATTCATTCTATTCAGAGGTGGTGTATGTAGTTCATGCAAATACTGTTCGAGCCCACGTTGTTCCGCATAGTCATCCGTGCGAAATACGGGCTCGAAACTGAAATCCTTAAGGATTGGATTACGTCCGTGTTCGCCTTCGCGGCGGATAAGATCGTTGGACCGTCCTGTTCGCATCACCCGCCCCGTTTTAGGATCCCGCAATAAATAAGCTCCACCGGTTGCCTCGGAGGTGGCCTCGGCATCAGCTCTGGCCGCGGCCTCCGCCCCAATCTTGGTGCCACGTCTAACGGCACTCTCGGCCGCGGAGGACCGGCCGAACGTAGCCACGCCAAGGGCCGCGTCAAGAAGGCTTCCCACCTCGTAGACGGCCGCCGCTCCATAATTACCCGCATGGAACTGCTCG
>JAFAZU010000374.1 GCA_019239585.1 Acidobacteriaceae bacterium | reverse complement strand
GGCGGAAGGGATCTGCGCCCGGAGAATACCTTACCGGCCTTCGAGGTCGGATTAGACAACCTGATTACCACGATTGAAACCGATACGGGAGTTACAGCGGATCATGTCTCGTTGATTAGCCATGAACAGTTCATCAATCCACAGACTTGCCGTCATGCGGACGGCTCGCCATACACAGAGGCGAACCGGGTATGGATCAAGGATATTACAATAGCCGAAGCACAGAAACGCTTTATCTGTGATAAGGTTTTTCGCGGCCCGCAGCAGAAAAACGATCTAACGCTTTCTCCTGTTGCAGTGGCTTTTGCCAGAGAGAAAGGTCTGAACAGCCCATATGTGCCAACGAATGTAGAGCAACTGTTCGACTTCGTTAATTTCTACGCTGAGTATTATAAAGCTGGTGCGGGCAAAGGTCATCCCGACGCAGAAGCGCACTGGCGCAACGCGGCCAAAGTGCGATTCAACCTGGAAACAAAAATCACTCCTACTTCCACGGAACAGCAGCATACGTTTGAGCCGGACGTTTTCGTTCGAATGCTATGTGGAATCATTAAGGCCAAGGGCATGGAAGCACGCTCCGACGTGCAAAGCTTCGACTTTCGTACATTAACTCTGACCAGACAAAAATATCCGGACATTCAGACTGTCTTTCTATTAGAAAAGTAGACAGCCGGATCTCTTCTCACACACTTAGCAGAGAGTGCGAGTGACGGTGCAATTGCCTCGCGGCGCGTGATGCCTTGCTGTCGTCAGGAAACTTTTGCCCGGTCATCTCGTTATAAACTTTTTCGACTTGAGCGGCCAGCCCATCGCCCACATAGCGGCGAATTTGCGCCTGCGCTGTTAAGTTTCCGCGAATAGCAGGAATCGATTGATGAACCTCCCGTGCGCTCTTTTTCGCCTGAACCAGGGCGCCGACGCGCTCACGAAGCTGCTGAAAGAAAAGCTGCTGGTCCTCGACCATGCTGTCGGCGCCTCGCGGTCCGTGCCCTGGACAGATCACTCGCGCTCCCAGCTTCTTCGCTGCTGCTAAAGTCGCAATCCACTGCTCGACATTGCCGTCACCTACAAAGTTGTAAGGTCCGTTGACGCAGGTATCACCGGTAAAAAGAATGCGCTCCTTGGGAAGCCAAGCAACAGCATCTCCATGCGTATGGGCGACACCCAGATGATGCAACTCGACTCGATGCTCGCCATCGTCGAAGTACAACTCGCGTGGAAATAATACCGAAGGAGGTTTCAGCCTGCTGGCGGCTACGTCGGGACGCGTTTTGGCGGTATCTTCCCAGCGTCCGGGCTTATCGCCGTAATAGCCGGTTTCGTATCGCTTCATTTCTTCGATCACGCCCGTGTGCGCAACCGGAGTAGCCCCATTGTCTACCCATATCTGATTGCCGTAGGCATGATCACCGTGGTGGTGCGTGTCAAAAGCGAAACGGATAGGCTTGGATGTGATCGCACGAATCTTCGGCAGAATCGTTTGCGCTCCTGACGGGAAGTTTGCATCAATGACCAGGACGTAATCCTTAAAAACAATCCACCCGTTATTGCAATGGCCCTGATGCTCGATGTCGCCCTGATGAAAGAAAATGTCCTTTCCTACCGGGACAGCTTCATTCACTTCGCTCGCGGATTTCCGTTGCGCCGATTGCTCCTGGGCTTCCGTTTCATTGGAGCCGGCAGCAAGCGCGGTTCCCAGCAGAAGGTTTCTCCTTGTGAAATCGCACATAGTGCCGTGCATTATATCGAAAGCGAAGCGCTAGCGGGTGGTACGACGGCTAGGAGCATTCGAAGGAAACAGCCGGGCATCGCGCAGAGCCTGAGTTGCCTTACGGGCCTGTTCGCTATTGGGATTACTTTGAACCAGTGAGCGCAATTCCTGTATGGCGCGGGTCCGTTGGCCGTCTTTCGCCAGCGCCATGCCTTTCATGTAGCGGGCATCAGCGGTTTTCGGATTGTTTGGATACCGCTCCAGAACAGCATCAAATGACTGCACCGCGCCTTTGTAATTGCCCCGGTTGTAATCAATTTCTCCCATGTAGTATTGCGCGTTGGCGGCAAGCTCGGTATTGGAGAAGTATGTGAGGTATTGCTGGTATTCTCCATAGGCCAAGTCAACGTTCCCGGTCTGCTGATCGCGCCGGGCATCCGTGTAAGTCTTGTCCGCGCTCATGCCGGTAGGAGGAGCGGCTGCCGTCCCGGATTGTCCGGGAGCGCCGGGCGTTGTCGTAGGGCCAGCAGACCCCGGCGCAGGCGGCGGGTTCTGCATAATTTGCATTTGGTTCTTCAGGTCCGTGATCTTGGCGTCCATACGCTCCAAACGGGCGCTTAGATCCGCTAGGGCATCGCGAAGCGCGCGCGTATCCTCGCCCATGGCTTCAACACGAGAATTGAGATTGTTGACAGGTGCCAGTGAGCGCGACAACGCGCTGCTCAAAGATTCCTGCAAAGTGGCAATCTGATCCGCTGTGCGTCGAGAATCATTCTGGATCGCTTGCAGGGTTCCCGTCATAACGTCGATCTTTGAGGAAAGGGTTTGCTGCATAGCATCCATCTTGGCTTCGAGATCACGCTGTAACGCGATCAGGTCTTTATTGGCCGCAAACGAAAAGCTGGAGAACGTGAGCGTCAAAGCAAGGAGGCGCAGAAATTTCATTGAGTTACTCCCAAGAGTAGGGGACGGATCGGAACCGTCCCCGTTTCACACTGTTTCCAGTGTAAAAGAAACGACTGCCTACTGCCCCGCCGAGAAATGCGCGCGGCGGTTACGGGCGTAGCAATCTTCTGTAGCGTCGGTACAAAGAGGGCGTTCCTTGCCGTAGCTAATCGTTTTCAGCTTGTCGCTGGAAATGCCCATCGTGACGAGAGCATCACGAGTCGCAGCGGCGCGGCGGTCGCCCAACCCGATGTTGTACTCCGCCGAACCCCGCTCATCGCAGTGGCCCTCAATGGTGACCGTAAAGTTCGGGTCCATAGAAAAGATCGTCCTCAAGGCAGCTGCATCCGTCTGCAAGATCGACTGCTGTTCCGGGCCAATTTCGCTCTTATCATACTCAAAATGAATATCTTGTACTTGACTGGCCAGCATCTGAGCAGCCGTTTGGGTGGGCGGAGCGGGCGTGGGGGCCGGAGGCGGAGGAGCACTCACAGTAATGGTGGCCGTAGCATCGGCAGAGCCGCCCGGACCAGTAGCAGTCAAATGGTAATCTGTGGTGCTGGTAGGATACACGGCGCGACGGCCGTTCGGGCTTACCTGGCCAATGCCATTGTCAATCTGAACATTGGTGGC
This sequence comes from Acidobacteriaceae bacterium, assembly GCA_019239585.1. Lineage (GTDB taxonomy): Bacteria > Acidobacteriota > Terriglobia > Bryobacterales > Bryobacteraceae > Bog-105. Next base: position 380 of record JAFAZU010000374.1, on the reverse strand, counting down.
ATCTGTAACAGACCAGCGTAAGGAGGCAGGCTGACCGCTGCTGATGGTCGTTGGCTCCGCCGTAAAGTAGTTAATGACCGGCTTGTTCGCGGGCGCGGGAGCGGGCGCGGGAGCGGGTGGCGGGAGCGGAGGCGGCGTCTTTTTCTTGCAACTAGCAGCAAGAATCAGCAGAAACGCCGAAAAAAGGAGCAATAATGCTCTGCGTTTTGTCATAAACTTGTTTGTTCCTTCTAGCAACTTATAGCTACTTTACGCTACTACTGCTCGGCATTCACCCAAAAAGGTTTCTCATTACTCCCGCTTTGCGTGAGCTGGTGCTTGCCGGTGCCGTCCGCGTTCATTACCCAGATCTGCGATTGACGGCCGCGCTTGGAAGCGTA
>JAFAZU010000096.1 GCA_019239585.1 Acidobacteriaceae bacterium | reverse complement strand
ACGGCAGGTGGAGATCGGAACTTTGGCCCCCATTGAAGTCACTCGCGCAGAAGCGCAGGTGTACTCCAGCCAGCAGGACTTGCTCGTTTCGCAAACAAACCTATTGCAACAGGAAACAGTTTTGAAGAATGCGCTAAGCCGTAATGGCGTAGCCAGTCCCGAATTGGCGGATGTGCATATCATTCCTCTTGATACCTTTAAGGTTCCCGGCAACGATCAGCAAAAGCCTATCGAGGCATTACTAACGCAAGCTTTAGCTAATCGCGTGGATATTGCGCAAAGCAAAATCAACATCGAAAACTACAAGACAAACTTGGTTGCTATAAAAAATTCGTTGAAGCCAACACTGCAGGGGTTTGTGGAAGTGACCAATAACGGTTTAGCCGGAAATCCTAACTTTTTGCCGGGAGCAGGCGGTGCGTACCCTGGTTTTGTTGGTGGATATGGCGATCTGCTGAGCCAAATTTTCCGGCGCAATTATCCGAATTATTCAGCTGGATTTTCACTCAACATTTTTCTTCGCAACCGCGCTGCTCAGTCAGACTATACAACTACGGTGCTGCAGATGCGGCAGAACGAATTAACGTTGCAGCGGTCCGTAAACCAGGTGCGGGTCGATGTGCAGAACGCCGTGATTGGATTGCAACAGGCCCGCGCCCGTTATGATTCCGCCCAAAAGGCGCGCATCCTGCAGCGGCAGACGCTCGAAGCCGATCAGAAGAAGTACACGCTAGGCGCATCAACTGTGTTTCAGGTGGTGCAGGATCAGCAGGCGCTGGCTACGGCCGAAAGCAATGAAACACAGGCGCTGGCTAACTTCAGCCATGCTCAGATTGCCTTCGATCAGGCTATGGGCACCACTTTGGAAGTAAATAACATCTCCATTACGGAAGCGTTGTCCGGACACGTTGGCCGTCCTTCCGTTCTGCCGGCGAAACTTCCTGAGCCGCAACCGGAGCAGAAGCAATGAGACACACGCGCACGATGTTAACAGCCTTTCGAGAATCTCTTGCCTGTGTCTTGTGTCTGACAAGCATCGGACTGCCGCTATGGTCACAGCAGGCAGCCATTGCTCCACAAAGGTCGCAACAGCCCACTCTGTGGCGTCCCTATGTAGCGGAGTATGTTCCTTCGATTCGCCTGTCGAACTCGCCGCGTCTTCGCGATCTGGTGCGCGCTGGCAAACTTTATCTGACAGTGCAGGACGCGATTGCGCTTGCCCTAGAGAACAACGTTGATGTTGAATTAGCAAGGTATAATCCGCTGATTCTGACGTCTCAGGTGAGACGTCTTGAAGCGGGCGGAGCACTGGCGGGTGTTCCTACCGGTCAATCGCAGGTCGGCTCGGTACAGAGCGGACAAGGTATCGCCGGCAGTCAGGCCGCTGCCGGCGTCAGCACTGGAGGCAACGGACAATCTACTGGAACTGCTAATACGACGGTAACCCAGATCGGACCTCAAACGCCAGTTCTGGACCCCATCTTTCAAGATGTCCAAGCCTATACGCACCAAACCGTTCCGCAAGCTAACGCCACGCAGAGTCAGGTGGCGAGCCTGATTTCGGATACCCGTAACTACTCGGTTTCTATTCAGCAAGGCTTCCTTTCGGGAGGTCAGGTCAGTTTAAGCTATAACGATAGTTATTTGAAAGAAAACACTCCAGTCGAACTGGTGAACCCAAGCAATGGTGTAAGAATGCAATTATCAGCGCAGCACAATTTCCTGCAAGGATTTGGGGTGGCGCTGAACAGCCGCAACATTACAGTGGCGAAAGCCAACCTTAAACTATCCGACACCACATTCAAAGCGCAAGTGATTACCGTTGTCGCGAACGTGCTGAATCTTTACTATGGTTTAGTTGCCGATTACCAGGATGTGAGAGCAAAACAGACTGCTTTAACCGTAGCCCAACAATTCTATGAGAACAATCAAAGGCAGGTCCAATTAGGCGCTATGGCGCCGCTCGATGTGACCACAGCCGAAGCGCAGGTTGCATCCAGCCAGCAGGATTTAATCGTGTCTCAGACCACCTTAGCGCAGCAGCAGATTCAGTTGAAAAATGTTTTGAGCCGGACTGGTTTGGCTGATCCTTTATTGACCAATGTGGAGATTATCCCGCTGGACCGTATCGAAGTACCCGCCCAGGACAATTTACCGCCCACAAGGGAGCTGATTGCCACGGCTCTGGCGAACAGAACCGATATTGCTACGCAAAAGGTCAATTTTGCCAACACGGAGATCTCGAATCTTGGGACGGCCAATGCCGTTCTGCCACGATTGGCGGGATTCGCCAGTGCCACAACCCAGGGTTTAAGCGGCGTGTCAAGCCCCGTCCCTATACAGACAGATCTGGGTCAGGGCATAGGTCCTATTGGTTCCATTCCTCCAGGCCTCGCTCCCTGCCCCGGCGCGCCTAATGCTTTATGCGAATTTCCTCCTTCTCTTTTTGTCGGCGGTGTTGGAACGGCTCTTGGACAGGTGTTCCGGCGGAACTTCCCCAGCGAACGCGCCGGGGTCTTCTTCAATGCCGCCATTCGCAACCGGTCGGCGCAGGCCGATAGCAATGTCGACCAACTCAGCCTTCGTCAGGTCGAACTCGAAAATAAAAGAAGCACGAACCAAATTGCGGTTGATGTTTCCAATCAAGTCATCGGTTTGCAACAAGCCCGCGTGCGTTACCAGGCTGCCGTCAAAAATCGCGATCTTTCCCAGCAGCTTCTGGATGCCGAACAGAAAAAGTTTGCATTGGGCGTATCAACAACCTTCAACGTCGTCACGCAGCAGCGTGATCTCACGATAGCCCAGTCGAATGAAGTGGCTTCGCTGGTTGCTTACAGCAATGCTCGCGTCTCCCTATATCAAACTCTCGGCACCATTCTCGACCAAAACAGTATCAGCGTCAAGGAAGCGCTTGATGGCCGTTTGTCGCGTCGATCCGTGCTGCCTGCCCAGTTACCGGACAAACCCTGACGTACAAGTAGAACTGCTTAGGCTTCCGAATCTTCACGGTAGTTCATCTCTGCCGGGTAAAAAATTCGCTTTGTGCGTTGTGGTTTTCTGGCGAACCTCCGTATTTCCAAACTTTTTGAGGTTTGGCACTGCAGATGCTAGAGAGAAGTGTGTAAACGAAATTAGCTCAGGGAACATGGTTGCTCTGCACCCTAATCCCACAGTAAGTAATCACGCCAACAGAAATTCCCTTCAATAGCCCAACAGAAAAGCCCACCCAACCAGTTCCCTGAGCAAATCCTAACGGGCTTCCGATCCGGCATACTAAATCTTGAGCCAGTTACGTCTTTTATCCTTGTTGCCGAGCGCCACGGAAATCGTTCACGCTCTTGGCCTGGGTCCGTATCAGGTCGGCAGGTCCCATGAGTGCGATTACCCGCCTTGCGTCCTGAACCTGCCGGTTTGCTCACGGCCCGCGATTCCGGTCACAGGCTCCAGCGGAGAAATTAACCGGTTCGTCAAAGAGCGGCTAGCTTCGGCGCTGAGTATCTACGACGTCGATGCCGATTTGATAGGGACGCTTCAACCGACTCACATCTTCACGCAAACGCAATGCGAAGTTTGCGCTGTCAGTTTGGATGACGTACATCTCGCCTTGGCAGGCCAAATGAACGCTTCAGCTCAAATCATCCCGCTCGAACCCTATGCTCTTTGCGATCTTTGGTTGAGTATCCGACAGATTGCCCAGGCATGCGAACATGTTGGAGCCGGTGAAAAGCTGATCGGTGAATTACAAGAGCGAATCGATGCTATCCAAAAGCGCGCGTTGGATGGGAAGGTTCGCCCAAGTGTAGCCGCTATTGAGTGGCTTGACCCGCTTATGGCTGCAGGCAACTGGGTGCCCGAACTCATCGAAAAAGCAGGCGGCCATAATCTGTTCGGAACCGCCGGTCAACACTCGCCTTGGATGAGTTTTGAACAACTGGCCGGGGCTGATCCGGATGTGATCATCGCGCTGCCCTGCGGCTTCGACCTCCCCCGCACGCGAGGCGAAATGGTCCGCCTCCAAGAACACAGCGGATGGAATGATTTGAGGGCTGTAAGAACCGGCCAGGTTTTTCTCTGTGACGGTAATCAGTACATGAACCGGCCTGGACCGCGACTTGTCGAATCTCTGCAAATCTTCGCTGAAATCCTGCATCCTGAGTTGTTTGCTCCGAGCCTGGAAGGCAACGGCTGGGAACGCTGGCGCTCTATTGAAATCAATGCTGACCGGATAGCAGAGGGGCCGAGCCTGTTACTTTGAAAATCGCTTTAGGACAGATTGCATGCACGCCCTTTTTGCCATCCACTAACTGTGTAATGTCCAGGTCCACGGCAACGCTGGTCAGCATGTATGCATCATCACGGCTTAAATGCTTTTCCGTCATCAGGAAATCGATCATCTCCCGCGCTGCCAAGTCCGTCGCTTTGTTCAAATCCTCGTTGAATCCTATCGTGATATAGCTTTGGGGAGTTTCCGCGCGAGGCCACCGCAGGCTCATGCCTTTATGCACAACAAAAGTGAATGTACCGGTAAGCGAGGTTTCAAGGGCCGTCACATCAATTTCGCCATTCCCCATGCCTGCATGTCCATCGCCTACCTCAAAGAGCGCGCCCTTTTGGTGAATCGGGATGTACACCTTGGCGCCCGCCGTCAACTCTTTCAGGTCCATATTGCCTGCATGAATCCATGGCGGAGCGCTGTTCAGCTTTCCTTCACCCGGCGGCGCAACGCCCATGCTGCCGAAAAAGGGCTTGAGTGGAATCTCAATACCGGGGGCAAATTCTCCTATCATGCGCTGTCGGTCGAGCGGAATGATTTTTGTTCGCGGGTAGGGATACTCATCTTGAAAGATGCCGGTTGTAGGACCAAAGCCGTTATAAGCGTACGGCACATCGAGCGTAATTTTGTCGATTTGCACTTCGAGAACATCTCCCGGTTCCGCTTCTTCGATGTATACGGGGCCAGTCAGAAGGTGCCCGCCGGGACCTTTCGCATCGGGAGGCACTTTCTCGTAAACCTCTTTCAATTGCGGCTGCATGTCTTCAGGCTTTACGCCAGCAGCTATCAGCCGGTTCGGATTACCGGAAACGGTCTGAATCTGGACGCTGTCGCCGGAATGAATTTTCAGAGCAGGTTGGGCATGGGCCCAATAATAACCCCAGCAGATCGTCTGCGGCGTGACACGGAGAACGTGAGTGTCCGCGCCTTGCGCCAAGCTGCAGGCAAGCAAAAGGGATAAAAGGAGAGAACGCATTCCTCATGGTAGCGGTGTCGCATAGATAAAGCCGGTCACTTCGTTCTCGGCTCCGTTCAGGCTGAATACGCTTACACCGCTACCTGCATGCTTTTCTCAATTGCTTCGGCGATGAGCTTGCCGTGAAAACGGCCGTTCTCGATGAAAATTTCATTGGTGTGCGTTCCTGCTACGATCACGCCCGCCAGATAAATTCCCTTGCGCTCGCTTTCGAGCGTGTGCGGATCTGTAATCGGCTTTGAAGTCAGGGGGTCCAGGTAGATTCCATGCTCAGCCATGAACTCGAAGTCCGGGCGATATCCGGTCATGGCAAATACAAAATCGTTTTTCAAGCAAACTTCGCCTTCCGGCGTTTGCAAGATGACGTCGTGCGGGCGAATCTCTTTTACAGCGCTATGGAAGTAGGCTTTTACCTCACCGACTTTGATGCGATTCTCGATGTTCGGCTTAATCCAATACTTCACGTTGTTCGAGATATCCGGTCCGCGATGCACCATGGTGACGCGCGCACCCGTCCAGAACAGTTCCAACGCCGCGATGCAAGCAGAGTTCTTTGCCCCCACAATCAGAACGTCATGGTTGTAGTAGGGATGCGCTTCCCGGTAGTAATGAATGACTTTGTCCAGATCCTCGCCCGGCACGTTCAGCTTATTCGGAATATCGTAATAACCGGTTGCCAGAATGATCTTACCGGCGCGATAGCAGTGATGGTTTCCATCTGATGTTTCCGTACGGATTGTAAAACTTCCGTCTGAACCTTCGAATCCCAGCACCTTCTCATACTGGTGAACGTTCAGCTTGTAGTGATCCGCTACGCGCCGATAATACTTTAATCCTTCCGTGCGGCCCGGCTTCTCGTTCAGAGAAGTCATGGGTATGTCGCCAATCTCCAGCAGCTCAGGCGTTGTAAAGAAAACCAGGTTAGTCGGGTAGTGATAAATCGAGTTCACAATGCAACCCTTGTCAAACAACACCGAGTTGAGACCGCGCTTTTTCAGCTCAATCCCGCATGCCAGGCCTGTAGGCCCAGCTCCCACAATCGCTACATCAAAATGTTCCGCCACGAATTACAGCAGAGCCTCCATCTTTTGATAAACCTTTTCGAGAGCGGACGGCAGTTGCGGAATGTCTTTACCGGCTCCTTCCGCCATATCCGGCCGTCCGCCGCCCTTACCTCCAATGGCTTGCGCTACTTCTCCGACCAGCTTGCCTGCCTGCACTTTCCCGGTCAGATCCTTGCTGACGGCGGAAATCACAGAAACTTTAGAGTCCTTCACGGAAGCAATTACGATCACTGCGCTGCGGTATTTGTTGCGCAGCGAATCAGCTATGGTTCTCAACTGCTTCGGATCCAGTCCTTCTACTCTTTCCGCAACCACGGTCGCGCCGTTTATGACCCGGCCTGTTATGTTGTTTATCTGTTGGTGAGCCAGCTTGTCTTTTAACTCGTCGTTTTCCCGCTGGAGCATTCCCTTCTGCTCCAGGGTTTTTTCCAATTGGTCCAGCATGCCGGCCGGTGACGTATGGAGAATTTCACTAGCTTGTGTCAACTGATCAGTAGCTTCCTGAAAACGGTCCAGCGCGCCCTCGCCTGTTACTGCTTCGATGCGCCTCACGCCCTGCGAGATACTACCTTCATAGACAATCTTGAACAGCCCGATATCACCTGTGCGGTTTACGTGCGTGCCACCGCACAACTCGCGGCTAAAGCCGGGAACGCTCACCACACGGACGCTCTCGCCGTACTTTTCGCCAAAGAGAGCCATTGCGCCTGTGGATAGCGCCTGATCCAGATCCATAATGTCGGTTGCGACAGGCGTATTCGCAAGGATCTGTTGATTGACCAGCCGCTCCACTTCCCGCGCTTCATCATCGGTCAGCGCGGAGTAGTGCGAGAAATCAAAACGCAACCTGCCCGGTTCCACGACGCTGCCGGCCTGCTTGACATGAGGACCTAATACTTGCCGCAGCGCCGCATGAAGCAGATGCGTCGCCGTATGATTCCGAGCGGTGGCGCTACGGGAGGGCAGATCCACAACAGCCGTCAACGCATCGCCTTTTCGGATGGGCCGCAGAACCTGGATTTTATGCACCGTTACGCTAGGAGTCGCTTTATAGACGCCCTCTACGGTAGCAACTCTCTCGTGCGTATCGCTCGTCAGCAACAGGCCCGTGTCCGCCACCTGTCCGCCCGATTCGGCATAGAACGGCGTTCTTGGAAAAACCACTTCGGCGGGACCTGCTTCCACCAGATCCACTTCCTGCTTATCGACAATAAGAGAGGCAACCTGAACCGGGCCTTCCAGGCTTTCACGACCTACGAATTCAACGGCGTTCAGCGATTTATAAACATCGGCAATCTGGGCCTGGGCTGCGCCGCGCCAACTCGCCCGCGCCCGCGTGCGCTGCTTTTCCATTTCGGCGGCAAAGCTTTCGCGGTCAATTGCCAGCCCGAATTCCCGCGCCATTTCTTCCTGTTCGTCCAGCGCCAGCCCATATGTGTCATAAAGACGGAAGGCAGACGTTCCCGGCAGCACTCCTAATTGCGCCTTCTTTGCCTCGTCCTGAAAAAAGCGCTCTGCCACCTGGAACGTGGACGCATAGCGGCTCTCTTCTTCGCGCACCACTCGTGAAACCCGGTCTTTACTTTCGGTTAATTCCGGGTACGCCTCGCGCATGAAATCAGCGACAAACCCTGTCAGTTTGTGCAGATAAGGCTCCGTTGCACCGGCGAGACGACCATTCCGCATAGCACGCCGCATAATCTTTCGCAGAACATAGCCTCGTCCCTCATTGGACGGAAGGACGCCGTCATGAATCAAAAACTCCGTAGCGCGCGCATGGTCGGCATTGATCCGCAATGCCGTATCGGTCCGTTGGTTGGTATGAACATTGACGCGCAGCAGCTCCGCCGCTTGATGAATGATAGGCTCGATCAGATCAGATTCATAATTCGAAACTACCCCTTGCAGGATAGCGGCTACGCGCTCCAGCCCCATGCCCGTATCGATGGAGGGACGCGGCAGGGGAGTCAACGTTCCATCATTGGCCCGGTCATACTGCATGAACACGAGATTCCAAATTTCTACAAAGCGCCCGCCGCCATCTAGCGGAAACTGCTCATGCTCTCGCCCCTTTTCAGCGGCTTCCGGCCCTAAATCATAGTGAATTTCCGAGCAGGGACCGCACGGCCCCGTTTCGCCCATTTGCCAGAAATTATCTTTCTCGTCCAGCCGAAAGATGCGGGACTTCGGCACTCCCGCGACTTTCTGCCAAAGCTCTTCGGCTTCGTCGTCTTCGCGGAATACGGTAATATACAGCTTGTCTTTGGGCATGCCGAACCACCGCGAATTTGTCACTAATTCCCAGGCAAGCGCAATGGCATCGGCCTTGAAATAATCGCCAAACGAAAAGTTTCCGAGCATTTCAAAAAACGTGTGATGCCGCCGCGTATAGCCCACGTTTTCGAGATCATTATGCTTGCCGCCCGCCCGCACACACTTCTGTGACGACGCCGCCCGCAAATAATCCCGCTTTTCCAGCCCAAGAAATGTCTCCTTAAACTGGTTCATTCCTGCATTAGTGAATAGAAGCGTGGGATCGTTTGCAGGAATCAGCGACGAAGATCGTACAACTCTGTGGCCCTGTCCGGCGAAAAACTTCAAAAAGTTCGCGCGGATCTCATTTCCGGTCATTCTTCTTTCAGTTTCGCATCCGGGAGTGTCACAATAAGCGTATGGTGCTGGAGGAGATCAGGCGCTTGAAGCGTGAAAAAATCCTGAGCCTTGCGTCCAGACACGGCGCGAGCAACATTCGCGTGTTCGGTTCCGTGGCCCGTGGCGAAGCCTCTAGCTCCAGCGATCTTGATCTTCTGGTGGAACTTGAGCCGGGCCGCAGCTTGATGGATCTCGGCGGTTTCTTGATGGATGTTCAGCGGGAGCTGGGCATGCGCATCGATGTCGCAACAGAACGGATGTTGCGTCCTGAGGTGCGGAGCCGGGCTTTAGCAGAAGCGACACCGCTTTGAGAGACGACCGTTCGCGACTGCGTGATATTATTCGCGCTCTCGATCAGATCCAAACGGAAACGCGGCTTACTCAGGAAGCATTTCTTCAAGACCCCAAGTTGCAGGTCTGGGCGCTCTATTATTTGCAGGTCATCGGCGAGGCCTGCCGCTGCTTATCCGATGAATTCCGCGAGCAAAACCCTTATCCTGTGTGGTCTCAAGCTGTTGGGCTTCGCAACATCTTAGTCCATCACTACTTCGAAATCGACGCAGATCTGATCTGGCAAGTTGTTGAGCATGATTTGCCGCCGTTTCGAAAGGTTGTGGAAGCCTCACTCCACGCCCTCGACAAGCTTGAGAGTGATCCATGAGCTTATTTTTCGCGCGGATCTCATTTCCGGTCATTCTTCTTTCAGTTTCGCATCCGGGAGTTTATACGAGCAGCGCAGCGAACATAACGCCAGCAGGCTCCAACCGAGCAACAGAAGCGTGCTTGGCTCCGGGATCGACGTCACTTCCAATTGGTTCAGGTTGGAGACATAACGTCCGGCGTGATTATCTCCTGGGATCACGATGCGAACGAAGCCGTCTGCAGGAAATTGTCCGGCGGTATCCGCGTAAGGGAGGAGATTGTTCTGCGCTGCCAAACTCGGGTCGAGTTCGGCCAACGAGAAGAGCACTTCGTAGCCGTCCGTACCAGCGGCGAGTACATACTGAGTGAAGACGTTGGAGTCATTGGCGGATAAGAGCGTCCACAGCGACACGCCTGTGTAGATATCTCCGCTTACTGTCTCGGTCACGGGCGGGAATTTCTTCAAATCTGCCAAAGTATAAGTGCCTGGACTGCTGACGTTTCCCGAAAGCATGAGGCTGGTAGACAATCCGCCCGGGCCTACCGGCAGCGCGGGCACACTTAGAACCTGTAAGCTGGTCAGGTTCTCAATGTTTCGGCCAGCAGCATTCATTTGAGGAAACACGAGCGCAGGGCTGCC
>JAFAZU010000068.1 GCA_019239585.1 Acidobacteriaceae bacterium | reverse complement strand
TAGCACCTCATAGGCAGCAGCGGAAGCAGCCGCTTCCGGCGAAGCGTCGCGGGATGCTCCCGGCACCGGCACGAGATAGGCATGGTGCGTCTGCTCAATTGCATTCACCGCATCATAGATGGCCGCGTGCAGGAGGGCAAAGCTGCGAGTCGGATGCAGGTTATTCGGTTGAGCTCCCGGCGTGCGCAGGACGGCCAGCAGGTTGCGGTTCCATTGGACAACCGGATTCACGGGCAGGGTGGCGGAATCCGCCGGTTGAACTGTGACCTGCGCCGATGCGAGCGCGCATAGGGCCACGAGAACTATCAGAGTTTTGACCATAATACCTTCGACTTTCTTTCTCCCGGAGCGAGGCGCCGATGGCTAACGACGTGACAACGAGAAGCGCCTTGCTCCAACGTCTATACTGCGGAGCCGGACAGAACATTCCCCGAAAACGCTTTCGGAAAAGCTAAAGCGAAATGGACAGATTATTGTAAATTGACATGAGTCGGCTTTGCTTGCTGCGGCTCCAAGCCGATTTTGCGAGAGTGTTCATCTCCATCGAGGTTTCCGAACGCAATCACCAGATTAGGGCGATCTGTTGTTATCTCTTCAACGAACTGCAAAAAGTTTGTAAACACAAATTATCGCCTACGATACACATGAGTCTTGAAGCTCGAGAGGAGACTGCGTTACTTCGCAGGCCCGGGCCGAGTTTGGGAGACTAATTTCGAATCAGGACTATTCATAGTTTATGAAGCCAGGAAGGTGCCTAGGTCTGATTGGCGGTCTTGGGATAGGCGCGACCACTCATTACTACGAGAGGCTGGCCCAGGCGCACGAGGAACTCGGCGGGGCGCTGGATATCGTGATTACGCACGCGCAGATGGCGCGTGTACGTGAGTACGTCGAAAGGAATGATCGAGATGGATTGGCCGGATATTTGGTCTGTTTATACGGCGGATGAAGGCCGCTGGTGCGGAGATTGTCGCAGTACCTGCAGTTATGCCGCACATGTGTGTGCGCGAACTCATGGCAGCTTCTCCGCTGCCCGTCTTCAATATTTTTGAACCGCTGGTTCGCGAACTGAAGACACGGGCGATCCGCCGCATAGCGGTATTTGGGACGCGCTTCGTTATCGAATCGGCACTATTCGGCTTTGCCGGGGACGTCGAAATCATCTACCCCAGGGCAGACGAAGTCGATTTCATTCACCGCACATATATGGAACTTGCTCAACAGGGAAAGGGAACGCGAAAGCAGCACAATGAATTAACAGCTCTAGCGCACACTTTGCTCGAACGAGATAGCGTTGATACGATCGTTCTTGCAGGTACCGACTTGGTACTGCTCTTCAACGAAACGAACACGAGCTTCCCATTTGTCGATTGTGCGGCGTTGCACATTGCGGCGATAACCAACGGACTGCTTGGCTAAGCGCGCCCTACAAGTTCTCCAGCACACACAAGGTTGTAGCTCTTAAGCTCGACTTCGGCCATTTCAACCCTTCAGAACTGATAACCCATCCGCGTCCAGTAATGCCAGTCCTCGACGAGTTGCTCGGTGTTCCGGCCGGCTTTAATGAGTTCAGTTGCGCGAGTGGCACAGCGAGCGTGCGACCTTGCCAGCAAATACGGACGCGCAGTTCTTAGCGGCAGCTCTCTTCCGAAGGCAGGCCGATTACCTCCACTTCTTCTCCTTTGCGTAAGGGCGAGCTTTCCTCAGAAGACAGCGAGCCGGAAAAGGAAACTGCATTTCGTTTTCAGCGTGGTAATACCAACTCATCGCCCGCTCCTCTTCGTTATAAGCATCGACGAAGATTTCATTCTCAATGCGCTGCTCCCGCTCCCGGTTTTTGTGCCGTTTCATAACCACGGGTCTCAAGCGGCGAGGCTCCAGGGTCCGCTAGCCTGAAGAAGTCCCGACCAAAGGATCTCCGCCATGCCGTTTCTCCCCGTGAGCCTCGCGCCCGTTATCCTAACATTTGCTCCGCTCTTTAGTCAGCGCGTCTGGCCACAGGCGCAAACTCTGCTGCTGGGCGCGATCCTGGCTCCGGGCCAGCGCACGGTCACGAGTGGTCTGCGCATTTTGGGTTTGTGTCAGGAGCGCCACTTCGTCAACTACCACCGTATCTTGAGCCGTGCTCGCTGGCGTGGCCGGGAAGCGAGTCGTTTACTGCTCGGGCTCCTGGTAAAACGGTTCGTCCCCACGGGTCCGATTGTGCTGGGTATCGATGACACCATCGAGCGTCGCCGTGGCAAGCGCATCCGGGCAAAAGGCATCTACCGCGACAGGGCCCGTGCGGCACGGCTTCGCGCACCCGCTCGCCTTGGGGCGCTCGTCCGTAGCGGCGCGTCAAGTCCGTGCATGCGCCGCCTTCATCGACAAAGACCAGATCCTTCGGCTACACGCGGCCTAGTTTAG
>JAFAZU010000061.1 GCA_019239585.1 Acidobacteriaceae bacterium | reverse complement strand
CCATCGGTAATCATGACGATCTGCTTCATATCTTTCTTTTCCTGAGTTAAGAGCCGCTGCGCCAGAATTAAACCGTCGCGCGTATTCGTGTAGTAAGGGCCGACTTGTACGCGGGCCAGTTCAGAGATACGCATCTCTTCTGCCGAGTCATGGAAAAGAACGCAGCGAAGACTGTCGCCCGGATATTGAGTCCGGATCAGGTGTGCCAGTGCCATGGCAACCTTTTTGGCAGGCGTGAAACGGTCCTCACCGTAAAGGATCATGCTATGGCTGCAGTCCAGCATGAGAACCGTGGCGCAGGAGCTTTGATACTCCGATTGATGAACATGAAGGTCCGAGTACTCCAGGTTTAAAGGCAGGGTCAGACCTTCGCGCTGCATGGCCGAAAACAGCGTGGCGCTCACGTCCAGGTTCAGCGTATCGCCAAACTCATACACCTTCGCTCCGCCGCTCGCGTCGATTCCCGTCGCCAGATCGCGCGTGTCATGCGCGCCGAAGCTGGATTTACCTAGCGATCCCAACAGGTCCTTCAGAGTTTTGAAACCGAGAAAATCAATCGCTTTGTCGGTCACTTCGAAACGTGCGTTGCCCTCGGGCCCATTCTGCCCGCCAGTGGCAGGAGATTGCGGAGGCGGCCCTTCGGTGTTGATGTAGCCGCCCTGCTCCAGCTTTTTGACCAGGCGCTCCAGCAGTTGCTGGCGCTGCTGCTCGGACATGTTCTGCAGTTGCTGGCGCATCTGCTCAGCCTGCTCGGGATTGAACAAATCGCCGCTTTGAAGCGCGCGCTCAATAGCCTGTTTCAGCTCCTCCAGCGTGTGCTGATTCATTTCGGAGAACTGCATGTACGGATCTTGAAAGCCGCTTTGCAGAAAGTAGTCGGAAAGAGCGCGAAGAAGATCCTCCATCTCAATACCGAGGTCCTCTTCGGAAAATTTAGAATAAGAAATTCTTCGCATTCTGCTTCACCTTAATTCAGATTGCGGCGCCCGCCACCGCCGCCGCTGCCTCGCCGGGGGTCGTAACCGCCGCGACGGCCATACTCTTCCCGTTCTTCGCGGATACGCTGCTCTTCTCGGGACGTCCGGTCGCCAGCCACGAACTCAAGCTCTTCGTTGCGGCTGATCCGCTTATGCGCATAAAGACCTTCAAGGATAAACTCACCGGCGGAGGCTCGCATGGCATCGCTTTCGCTCTCCGACAAACCGAGCTTCTTCGTAAAGGGCAAAAGATCCTGGATGCGGGAAAGCTGCTCCACCATTTTCTCCGCAGGCAGATCCTCATCCAGCCGCAAAGAACCGCCCAACTCAAACCATTGCACGACCGGACGAAGGTTGGCCCCGTCGAAGTAAGTGTTATAGACCTTGCCGACAGCGGTGCGGATCAGTTCGCGAGCTACCGCGTCGCCGCCCTTCAGCTCGCCTTCATATTCCAGCTCCAGCTTTCCGGTAATGGAGGGGAGCGCAGCATAGAGATCCAGGATGCGCGGAACAGCAGAAGAGTCTTTCGTTTTGATGGCGCGGCGCTCGGCATTCGAAACCACATTCTCAAGAACTGTGATGGGCAGGCGCTGCGAGACTCCGGAGCGCTTGTCGATCCGTTTATCCTCGCGCGCCAGAAACGCTATGTTCTCTACAACTTCGTGGATGTAGGGCGGAACCTCAATTTCAACCGGAGAGCGCCTGCGGGTCCAGGCTTCCTGCTTGGTAATATCAATTCCTTGCGAAACGGAGAGTGGGTAATGGGTACGGATCTCACTGCCAATACGGTCTTTTAAGGGAGTAATAATTTTGCCGCGAGCGGTATAGTCTTCCGGGTTCGCCGTGAAAACCAGCATTACATCCAGAGGCAGCCGGACCGGGTAACCCTTGATCTGGACATCGCCTTCCTGCATGATGTTGAATAATCCAACTTGGACCTTTCCGGCCAGGTCAGGAAGCTCGTTGACCACGAACAACCCGCGATTCGCACGCGGCAACAGGCCGTAGTGAATCGTCAGTTCGCTCGAGATATCCTGGCCGCTGCGCGCAGCTTTAATAGGGTCAATGTCGCCGATCATGTCGGCAATCGTAACGTCCGGCGTAGCCAGTTTCTCGACATAGCGCGCTTCCCGGTTGAGCCAGGCGATCGGCGTATCTTCGCCGTATGCTTCCAGCTTGTCGCGGCATTGCTTACATAGTGGACGCAGCGGGTTGTCCCGGATTTCACAGCCGGCTATGTACGGCATATACGGGTCCAGCAAACTGGTGAGCATTCGCGCGAGGCGAGTTTTGGCTTGGCCGCGCAAGCCAAGCAGGATGAAGTTATGACGCGAAAGAATGGCGTTCACAACCTGGGGTATTACTGTGTCATCGAATCCCATGACGCCCGGAAACAGCGTTTGACCGTTATCGAGCTTGCAAATGAGATTCGATCTCAGTTCTTCTTTCAGCGTTCGATCAGCCCGGAGCTGATCGAAATATTGGCTGGTGCGAAGTTCGCCCAGCGTCCGTGGCAAGTCGGAATGAGGCATGAAGGGACTCGCGATTGATTTCAGTCACAAGTCTAGCAGTGTGTGTTCGAGAGCACTTTTTGGACTCTTAAGACCCACTCTGCATAAATCCTCAACATTTCACTCGCGAGGTGTGATATGTTCGCGGGGTCGTGAAAGCGAACGAATCAACCTCC
>JAFAZU010000506.1 GCA_019239585.1 Acidobacteriaceae bacterium | reverse complement strand
CCCTCGATGCAAGCGGCCTTGCCCTCGTCGGTCTTCGGTCCTGTCGACAAGCCACCGTGGTACCGGCAGCGCGTTTTGCCCGGCATGGGCCGAAGTCGACAGAACGGGTGGCGATGCTTTATCCGTCCATCAGGCATCGTGCGCCATGGCCGTTTGATGCGCGCGCCGCAGCGGCGGAACAGGCGATCGAGATCAGATGCGTGATAGCGTCGGGTCATGCAGACGAGGATAGCACACGATATTTACGTCAATCGAGTTTCTGAAAATTCAGCCAGCACGGTGATGAATTTACACTGAAAAAAATCCACAAACTGCGGCCTGAGCAGCTTCAAATTAGCAAAAATTGCTAATTCCGCGTCAGGCAATCGGCAGAAGCCAGCGTCGGAAATCCGTGTCCGACATGATGGAGCCGAAGCGGCCGAAGGTGGATAGGCAGTGCTCGACTTCCTGAGGGCGAACCCGCTGTATCCGGCGGATTTCACGATCAGGTCGGATGGGGTGTGTAGGCTCAATCCGGAGATGGCGAGGCGGATGGTGGGAGCCTGCCAAAACTACGCGGGGCTACCATGATGATAAGCCTCGCCGCGCAATCTTGATCAATAGCTTTGGCGCTTGCGATTGCGCGGGGAAGATGCCCGGACTACCGTCAAGGCCGCCGTACCTGGCGCCCGACCGCGCGAGAGCTTTGAGGCCGGTAAAGCGATCTGAGACTCGTGGACATCGCTGGATTGTTTCGTCCGCCGGCATTTACGCCTTGACCTGATATCGACCGCCAGTGTGCACTGAAGTGAGGATGACAACGTAAGCAACCAACTGAGGAGAGTTAACATGGCGAGCGGAATGCCATCAATGACAGCACTTTTAGGATTGCTGGCGGTCGCGGGCTACCAAAATCGCGACAAAATCGCCGAGATGCTCAAGGGCGCAGGAGCAACCGGAGGCAGCGGCACGCAACCGGGTTTGGGCGGCCTGCTAGGTAACTTGGGTGGAGAGTCCACCGGCGGCGTGGGAGGTCTTCTGGGCGGTGGACTTAGTGAATTGCTCGAGCGATTCAAGCAGAGTGGTCATGAAGAGGTTGCTAAGTCGTGGGTCAATGAGGGCCCCAACAAGGAGATAGCTCCACCTCAACTGAAACAGGTGATTGGGGCGGATGTCCTGGCAACCCTGGAAAAGCAAACCGGCCTCTCTCAGGACGAACTTCTCGCCAGGCTTTCGCGCGAATTGCCGACGGCCGTCGATAAATACACACCGGGCGGCCGGCTTCCAGGTCAAAGTGCCTAACCGTTTAAGCCATGGAGGAATGCGAGATGGGCATCATCTGGACGATCATTATCGGGTTTATTGCCGGCGTCATCGCCAAGTTCATCATGCCGGGACCGAATGAGCCGCAAGGGTTCATCCTTACCGCTATCCTTGGCATCGTAGGCGCGTTCGTTGCCAGCTTCCTCGGACAAATGCTTGGCTGGTACGGACCGGACGAAGGAGCCGGTTTAGTCGGCGCGGTGATCGGCGCCATCATCGTTCTTTTTGTGTACGGGTACTTTGCTGGCCGGAAAACGGCCTGACTTGTGATCCATCAGCAAACTGGGCTTCGCGCAATAGGGCTGGGGAGAGATCGAAACCGGGGGTTGATCTGGATGCCGCCCAATCCCGCGGGCGATCATCTACGCGATTTTGTTCACGAGCGCTTGGCTCAACCATCGGTTTTGTTCTGTCGTGACCTGAAATCCGCGCATTCTCAACTTGGGATTAGTATCATGCGTAGCGATATGAGCCGTCGCTTGGCGGCGGAGTTCCTCGGCACATTCTGGTTGGTCTTTGGCGGATGCGGTAGCGCGGTCCTCGCCGCTGCATATCCGCAACTCGGCATCGGATTTATGGGCGTGGCTTTCGCCTTCGGGCTGACCGTGCTCACAATGGCATATGCAGTGGGACACGTCTCAGGCGGCCATTTCAACCCCGCCGTGACTTTGGGTCTATGGTCCGCCGGGCGCTGCGCGAACAAACATGTACTCCCTTATATTGTTGCGCAGGTGATCGCAGCGATCGTGGCTGCTGCGGTGCTGTGGGTAATCGCGTCAGGAAAGTCTGATTGGGTTAGCGCCGGCTTTGCATCGAACGGCTACGGAGCCTTGAGCCCAGGGCATTATGGGATAGCCGCCTGTTTTATATGCGAGCTGGTGTTGTCATTCTTTTTCATCTTGATCATCGTTGGCACCACCTCGAAGGGGGCGGCGGTTGGCTTCGCCGGTATTCCGATCGGGTTGGCATTGACGCTGATCCATCTGGTCTCCATTCCGGTGACGAATACCTCGGTTAACCCCGCGCGCAGCACCGGTCCAGCCTTGTTTGCCGGTGGTGAATACATCGCGCAGCTTTGGATGTTTTGGCTGGCACCGATCGTGGGCGGCCTAATCGCCGGCGCAAT
>JAFAZU010000502.1 GCA_019239585.1 Acidobacteriaceae bacterium | reverse complement strand
TTTTGCCGGGCGGACAGGTCGTTGTTGGTGTAGTCGAAAAAGCCGGTCCCGTGGAGCTGATTGGTACCTGTTTTGCTGATGATATTTACCGCGCCCGACGACGTCAGGGAGGTGGAAAGATCCAGTGAAGAACGGCTCACCTGAAATTCGCTGACAGCATCCTGCGAGAGGTTCGCTACTGTGGTTCCCACGGTTTCGTCCGTAATGTCGATACCGTCTACCTGAACGCGCGTCGCAGTGCCGGAACGTCCCGCAATGCCGACTGTGCGGTACGTATTTGATTTCGTCGGATCGATGGCCCCGCCATCCCGAACCACCGTGCCGGGCGCGAGCGACGCTAAGTCAAGGAAATTACGGCCGAACAGGGGAAGGTTCTTGATCTCGGTTGTGGTGATAACCGTGTCTACGGTCTGACGCGCCGTATCGACAGCCTCGGCTTGTCCGGCAACCTCGACGGTGGTGGCGGACGAACCCACTTTCAGCGAAACGCTGCCATTTGCGACGGAACCGGTAAGGACGGTGATATTCCGAATCTCGGTCTGTTGAAAGCCACTGGCCTCAATGCGGACGTTATAAGTTCCCGGATCGAGATTCTGCTGGGAGTATAAACCCGCGTCGCTGGTTTTGAGGTTGAAAACCTGACCGTTGCCGGCGTTGGTGATCGTAACTGTCGCGCCCGGTAGAACTGCGCCGGTAGCGTCCGTCACGGTGCCTTCGATTCCACCGGTAGGCGTTTGCGCTAGCAGCACCGCCACTGCCAATAAACAAGCAACCAAAACTTCACAGACTTTCCGCTTTTGCATGATCCTGCCCCTTTCCCTGCTCTAATAGCAAACAGTTAGGGCGAGTGTACACGAGTTCGTAGTGGAAATGCAATAGGTTGAGTGCTGCGCTCCGATTCGTCTTTAAATTGGTTTAAAAGCACCAGTGATGGTGGGTGAAAGCCAGCCTGCGAGAGATCGCTCATATTTTTCAACGACTTATAAATGGCACAGCAGATGCAAGTAAACAAAACGAGACCGCTAAAGCGGCACTAGTTTGGGGAGGAGAACCATTATGAAAACGAAATTGCTGGCCTTGCTTTTGCTGGCTGGAAGCTCGATGTTTGCGGGTACCCGCGTGTTCTTTGGAATTGGATTTGGAGGCTATGGGCCTGGATATTATGCCCCGCCGCCTCCTCCGCCTCCGGTTGTGTCTTATGCTGCTCCGGTTGCGCCGGGGCCGGGGTATGCGTGGGTGCCTGGATACTATTACCCGGCGGGACCTCGCTATTATTGGCGAGCTGGATACTGGGCGCCTAGGCCGTATCCTCGGGCGTACTGGGTGGGTCCTCGCTATTACGGACACCGCTATTATCCGGGATATTGGGGCCGGTAAGGACGCTATTTCAATTTAAGCAGCACAACGCCGTGCGAGGGAACTTCGGCCGTGTATGTGCCGGTTACTTCGCCGCGATCGGCATGCGCCCAGAGGTCGCGGGCTTTACATTTGCCCGTTATGCCCATGTCAGCGAGGCGGGCCGTTACTTTTGTGGTGGATGGGCCACGATTAAAGAGCCCGACAGCGTGGCCGCCGTCTGATAGGGGACGCGCCCAGACTTCGAGATCGCCTTCTTTGGAGGTGCGGGTGGCTTGTTTGCCGCGCGCGTCCTGGTCGATGGCGATGACTTCCTTGTTGAGCAGGATCTCGCTGATGTTCGGCGGGACGTTGCGGAGGTCATTACCCGCCAAAAGCGGTGCGGCCAGAAGGCTCCAAAGACTCATGTGGGTGCGGTATTCAGTGTCGGTCATGCCGCCGTTTCCGACTTCCAGCATGTCAGGATCGTTCCAGTGGCCGGGTCCGGCGTAAGGCGCTAAATCGGCTTGGAGATCGAAGCCGATATGCGACATCGAGTCCCAAGTGTCGCGGATATCGCCTGTGGTGCGCCAGAGATTGCCGCCGACTTTCACGCCCCACTGCGGCCCCTTCAGCACTCCATACTGGCAAAGGCTGAAAACGATAGGACGGCCCGAATCGAGCAATGCCTGTCCCATTTTGGCGTACACGGCTTGCATGGAGTGGTAATCGTAAACGCGGCTGCCGCTGCACCAGTCGTACTTGAGGTAGTCAAAACCCCAGGCAGCATATTGTTTGGCATCTTGCTCTTCGTGTTTAAAACTGCCCTCGAAGTTGGCGCAGGTTTTCGGACCGGGTGAAGAGTAAAGGCCGATTTTTAAGCCCTTGCTGTGGACATAATCGGCCAGAGCCTTCATGTTTGGGAATTTTTTATTTGTCTGAATATTGCCGTTGGCATCACGTCCCGCTTCCCATGTGTCATCGATGTTGACGTAGATATATCCGGCATCTTTCATGCCGTTGCGGACCATAGCGTCGGCGGTTTCACGGATGAGCTGATCCGAGACACGGCTAGCGAATTTGTTCCAACTGTTCCAGCCCATAGGTGGAGTTTGCGCCAGACCATTGCTCTGCACTTCCCCCGCAGGCGGCAATGAGGTTTTGGGCGCGGGTGGCGGTAGCGGTTTAGGAGCTTCTGCCGATACATGCTTCATGGCCAGTTCACGCCCTGGCCTGCCGTTGGATGCGGGCATGTAGAGAGTCAGGGTATCGCCGTTCAGTCTTCCCGTGTACTCCGTGCGGCGGATTTCCCCGAAGTTGTCACGGACGACAGCAAAGGAGATTTTGTCGGCGGTAATCTGGCCATCGGTGATTGGTTCATCGTTACCGAACTGGGACATGTACCCGGTAAAGGTGCCTGCCTTTGCTGTCAGCCAGAGGGACATTTCACGAGTTTGGCCGTCGGGTGTTTGGAAAGTGTAGAGCCAGTGACCAGTGAGATCGGCAGCGGATCGTGATTGGGCGAGGAGAAGAGGAATAAGCAGGAGGAGGCGAATCGTCATGGGTTCCCTGCGATTTTATCGCCCCCATTTGTCAATAACAACCGGTGTGAGGCCGTGATCTAGGTTCCACTCTTTTTATTGCCACTGCTCTTACGACCTTCTTCTTTTTTGCTCGAACCTTTCGAGCGTCCACCCTGATCACCGCCGCTTCCTTGCAGCTTGTTGTCGGCTTTTTTGTCTTTGTTTGCCATTTGCTTCTCCCGGAGTAAAGTTAGGATTTCGATCAATCCCGGCTTTTGGATGCGCCTTGCCGCGCGGAGTGAACCTGACGAAAGTACCAGACTCAGTAGCGAGCGTCTTCAATCTCAAGGCACAATTCAATTGCCTCACGAACCCGCTCCATCAATTGATCGAGAGATCGTGCTTGCGTGTGACAGCCCTGTAGCTGGGGCACAGAGGCAACGTAGATGCCTTCTTCGTCACGTTCGATGACAACATTAAATTGGCGGCTCATGTTTTCTTATCTTCCCGATTTTTCCCAAGCAGGCAAATGGTCCAGGTGGTACCCTCGGGTTGAGGGCGTGCGTTTGAAGTGGCAAAGTGCGTTGTTACTGGCAGGGGGCGTTCTGACGTTTCTCTGCACAGCGTATGCGCTTGACCGGACGCTGCCGAAGCCGTTTCGTGAACTGC
>JAFAZU010000346.1 GCA_019239585.1 Acidobacteriaceae bacterium | reverse complement strand
GAAAGTTAAACAGGCTGATCCCAAAGGAAAGTAAATGCTATGCTGTGAATCGCGATGACGAAGGTACAGACCACGTTTAAGCTTTCTCGTGCTCTTGAGGATAAGGATTTTGAGAACATCTCGCGCATGCATAGTGTTTACGGGATGTTTGTGACGCGCCTTCAACCTTCGGGAGATGAACTTTTTGTGGAGTATGATGCATCACGGCTTTCTTTAAAGGAAGTTCGCGGAACGCTTGAGCAGCATGGATTGCCAATCAGGTAGGTAGAAGTTATGAGAGCTGTTTCGCGCACTTATTTGCCTTTGCGCGAGTTGAACTGGCACGTAATGCTTGCAATTTTTGCAGTCCTGTTTGCATCAAATTTTTTCTATAAACATCTGGAACAAGTTGCAACCGGCGGCAATCATCCACTGCTCGCGAGTATCCTCGAGGAATTAAGCGGTATTATTGCCGCTCTCCTTCTTTTTCCGTTCATTTATTGGGTTGCGATCCGTTTTCCGCTGCTGTCGGCAACTTGGCAGCGCAATCTTCCCATCCACCTTCTTACTGTTTGCTTTGTTTCCTTTCTCAGCACAAATCTGATGTGGGTACAAAGATTAGTGCTGTTCCCGACATTCGGCTTAGGCCATTATAATTACGGCTATATCCCCGTCCGTTATCTCATGGAGTTTGCAAAGCACTTTGTGTTTTATTGGTTTGGGGTCGGTCTCATTTACCTGTTTCATGAGGTGCGCTTTGCCCGTGAACGCGAGATCCAGCAAGCCAAGCTGGAAGCAAGCCTCGCGGAAGCGCAGGCACAGAATCTGCGCTTGCAGTTGGAACCGCATTTCCTTTTCAACACGCTGAATGCGATCTCAGCCGCAGTTTATGAAGACCCTCAAAAGGCAGACAAGATGATCTGCGGGTTAAGCGAGATGCTCCGTCGTCTTTTGAGCAAAAACCCCTCGCTGGAGATTCCACTCTCGACTGAGCTTGAGCTTTTAGATCTTTATGCAAATGTCATGAAGGCTCGATTGGAACACCGGTTCAAACTCCAATTACAGGTTGATGATAGCGCCAAGCAGGCGCTTGTTCCTCAACTTCTACTGCAGCCTCTGATTGAGAATGCGATCCGCCACGGTATAAATCCACATACTTTTCAGATTGATATTTCTTTATCGGCTTGCTTGGAGCAGGGCCGTGTTCATCTGATTGTTCGCGACAGTGGCCCCGGCTTTCGGGTCCAGCAAAACTCAACTACTGGCGTCGGTCTCCACAACACAAGAGAACGTCTGGCCGGGCTCTATGGCGAAGAAGGAAGTTTTACGTTGGGCAATGCACCGGACGGTGGAGCAATTGTCCAAATCAGCTTGCCCTTTCGCGTGGAACCTGCTTTCCAATGATCCGTGTTGTTCTGGTGGATGATGAACCTCCAGCATGCCGCAAGCTGCGGCACCTGCTTGCGAACGAGCCAGATTTCAGCGTGGTGGGGGAGGCAGTCTCAGGAGCCGAGGCGGTCGAAACCATCAACCGTCTTCAGCCCCAACTTGTTTTTCTCGATATTCAATTGCCTGATTGCAGCGGTTTTGATGTAGTTGAGTCACTCGAAAACCGTCAGGTTCAGATTGTCTTCGTAACAGCATATGATGATTTTGCTTTGCGGGCCTTCGAAGTTCATGCGCTTGATTATTTGTTGAAGCCTGTTGACCCAAGTCGCTTTGCGCAGGCATTGACGCGCGTTCGCAGCACAGTACCGCGCCCCGGTCAATTCGATCAACTCGTCGCCAGTTTGCGTTCAGAGCACACCTACGTTCGACGGCTACTCATTCAGGAGAATGGCCGTTCTGTTTTTCTTGAGGCGCATCGCATTGACTGGATTGAAGCAGCCCGCAATTATCTTTGCATCCATTCCGGAGGGAAAACTTATATTTTGCGCAGCAGTCTGGAGTCGTTTTCCGCTAAACTCGATCCGGCCATGTTTCAGCGTATAAATCGCTCTGAAGTCGCTAATGTAAGTTTTATTTCAGAACTGCGAACCGGGACGCATGGCGATGCCAAAGTTCATCTCAAAGACGGAACGGAGCTGAGATGGAGCCGCCGTTATCGGACCGGGGCTTTGGAAGATTTGGAACGCAAGTAAGATGCTCGTTTGTCACACGTAAAGTCCCGCCCGTCCCATTGGACTTTCTATCCTGCTACGAACTGCGCAAACTGGATCCATGAGGGTTTACTACGCCGCTTTTGTTACCGCTGTTCTTGCGGCTCTTTGTCTGTCTGCCGCTCAAAATGGAGATTGGCCCGCTTATGGACATGATGGTGGAGGCCAACGATTCTCACCACTAGCGCTCATCAATCGTGAGAACGTCCGATCTCTCAAAGTTGCCTGGACCTTTCGGACCGGCGACGCTTATCAACCCCAAAAAGGTAGACCCACCGCCTTTGAAACAACGCCGCTCTATGTTGACGGTACGCTTTTCGTTAGTACGCCGGTTGGCCGGGTTTTCGCGCTTGATCCGGCAAGTGGCAAGCCACGGTGGATTTACGATTCTCATGTCAACAAAGATGGCGGTTATGGCGATTACAGCCATCGCGGCGTTTCCACCTGGGTGTCACCTTCTGGACAACGCCGTATTTATCTGGCAACCATTGATGCGCGGCTGATTTCACTCGACGCACGCACAGGTACACCGTGCAGGGAGTTTGGCGACAACGGAGCCATCGATCTACGAAAGGGACTGCGGATATCGCCGCACGAATTTTCAGAATATGAAGAAACGTCCCCACCCGCTGTGATCGGAAACACGATTGTTGTCGGGTCCGCCGTAGCGGATAACGGTTATACAAACATGGCGAGCGGCGAAGTGCGCGCCTATGATGCGGCAACAGGGATGCTGAAATGGACCTGGGACCCGATTCCTCAAGATCCACATACCTTAGGCGCGGACACTTGGAAAAACGGAAGCGCCGCAAAAACAGGCGCGGCGAATGCATGGTCCGCAATCGCCGTCGATCCAGCCCGCAATCTGGTGTTTGCTCCCATGACAAGCGCAAGTCCAGATTATTATGGAGGCGAACGGCTCGGCAATAATCTGTTTGCAGACTCCATCGTCGCGCTGCGAGCGGATACAGGGGTACTCGTCTGGTATTTCCAAACGGTTCACCATGATCTCTGGGATTATGATGTTGCTCCTCCTCCGCTTCTGTTCGACATGCAACGCGATGGTCAAACCATTCCTGCCATTGCCGTTGGCTCTAAAACAGCAAATCTTTTCATTCTGAACCGCGAAACAGGGAAACCGATATTCGGCGTGGAAGAACGTCCGGTTCCCAAAAGCGACGTACCCGGTGAAATGGCTTCACCTACTCAGCCCTTTCCGATCAAGCCCGCTCCGATTTCCCGGCAGCATATGACTGCTGCTGATGCCTGGGGCGCTGATGAGGAGGATCGTAAATGGTGCGCGGATGAGATCAGTAAATTGCGTTCCGGCGATGTATTCACCCCGCCTTCGCTCCAAGGCACGTTGTCGCTCCCCGGCAACATTGGAGGTATGAACTGGAGCGGAATGGCGTATGACCGAAATCATGATTTGCTGGTTCTTCCCACGAACAACGTCGCGGCGGAAGCCCGGCTCATTCCGCGAGAAGAGTTCGATACGAGAATGGGTGAAACCCGCTCCCGCAAGCTGAACGGCGATTGGGAGTTTGCGCGTCAGCGCGGCACCCCTTACGGCATGATGCGCCGCATCCTGCTCGGTCCCAAAGGACTTCCCTGCACGGTGCCACCCTGGGGAACGCTTCTCGCTATTAAGGCCAGCACCGGTGAAAAACAATGGGAGGTTCCGCTGGGGCAACTAGGTCCTAACCTGCCGGAGAAGTGGGGCTCGATTTCGCTGGGCGGTCCCATTGTGACGGCTGGAGGCCTTGTGTTCCAAGCAGGTACGCTTGATCCCGGTATCCGCGCTTTCGATGTCGAAACCGGTAAGCAGCTTTGGAAAGGGGACCTACCTACGAGCGCACGATCGATGCCCATGACGTTTGCAGGGCAGGATGGGAAACAGTATTTAGTGATCTGTGCCGGTAGTCATCAACCGGCCGGGAAAGCGCCTTTAGGCGACTACGTTGTAGCCTTTTCTTTGTGAACCGATTCGTGCTCGGCATCCATCCTGTCCGGGAAGCGTTGCGCGCTGGACGTGCGCTGGAGAAAATCCTGATTGCTAAGGGGGCAGCGGGTCCACGGTTGCAGGAGATTATTGACCTTTGCCGCACGCAGGACGTTCCCGTTCGATTTGAGCCTCGTGAAGTGCTTGACCGGGCCGCTAAGGGCATTGCGCACCAAAACGTGATTGCCTTCGGGTCGGCTCGTGGTTATGCCGAACTAAAGGATGTTATGGAGAATGCGGAACTTTTGGTAGTGCTGGACGGCGTGGAAGATCCGCATAACTTTGGCGCGATTATCCGGACGGCTCATGCCGTCGGCGCAAATGCGGTGGTTGTTCCCGAGCGCCGGGCAGCGCCGCTTACCGAAACGGTGGATCGGGCAGCGGCAGGCGCGCTTGAATACCTACCCGTGGCGCGTGTCACGAACATTACGCAAGCTCTCGACCGGTTAAAAGAAAATGGCTTCTGGATTTACGGTCTCGATGAGCGTGGGACTGAACTGTATGACCGTGTTGCTTACCATTCACCGACGGCCGTTGTCCTTGGCGGCGAAGGTAAAGGGCTCCATCAGAATGTACAAAAGCATTGCGATGTACTGGTCAAGATTCCCATGGCCGGAGCCGTTTCCTCGCTCAACGTTTCGGTTGCAACGGGCGTAGTTTTATTCGAATGGCGCAGGCGTCTACGGTCGAGCAGCGGTCATGGCTAAAATTAATGATTCCATGATGAGACGATCATCCCGGTAGCCTTCACGAAACTTTTTATCGGTGGAATAGATTACGGCAACCGCCTTTGCCAGAGCTTCTTTTGTGAAAGCGTTTGCTGTGGCAACAACCTGCTCCGCGCGGTCTCGCCACATGCGCACGCCTATTTTGGCAAAAAAGCTTTGGGCCTGCTGCGAGGACGCGACACGGGCCTCTTTAGCTGCCAGCGCCAAGCGGAATTGCGTGCTTAAAAACGTCAAAGCCAAGGGAAGATATTCGCCTTCGCGCACCAAAATATCCAATGAGTTCAGAGCTGCCATCCGGTCGCCTTTACCGAGCGCATTCACTAACGCAAAAATAGTGCTCTGGGACGCATTGGGAACAAGCGCTTGCAGATCGTCCGCCGTGACTTGCCGCTCCGTGCCTACAAAAAGCGCTAGTTTCTCAATCTCCGTCGCTAACCGGTTAGCGTCTCCCGCTACCGCATCAAGCAACATCATCAACTCCCGGCTCCCGAGCTTCAGCTTGTGTTCAGTAGCAAGCTGTTGCGCTAAAAGGCGGCTCGATTCCGGCGAAAATTGCCGAAATTCCACGGTCGCCGGGATAGCGGAATAGAATTTCTGGACCCGCTCGATCTTGGCGCGATCATCACCGGTGAAATCATAACGGCTGCACTCCAGCACCAGCACAGTTCCAGGGGTCGGCGCTTTGATGTAAGCAAGAAGATGTGATTCCGCTTTGTTCTCATTGTCACTTTCTTCGTCATCGCTACCAGATGTGAGCCGCCGAGGCAGCGCCAGTTCCGCGCTCGTGATCCACAGGATTCTTTCGGAGGCAAACAGGGAAAGGGAACGCGCATCGTCCAGAGCTTGCGCAAGCGTCGTGTCTTGGAGATCGAGCTGCGTCAATCCTTCGGCTCCAGCATCTCCAGGCAGGACTCGTTTCATCAGCGCCTCTTTGCACAGCCGCCTTCCGTAACCCTCTTGCCCGAGAAACAGATAAGCCGCAGCTAATGGTTGCTTGTCGATTTTGGCAAGGAATTGTTCAGGCGTCATGGTCGGTTACGCTTTAGAAATTCTCTACGATGGCGCTCACGATGTCACGGGCTAAATCCCGGCTGACGCGGTCAAATGCCGGACCGCTTTCATCGAAAAACTGGTGCGGGTCCACAGCAATGCTGTAGTTCTGCCGGAATGCCATGCCGGAACGGGAATACAGCGCTTTGCCCGTAGCACGCTCTACGAAATTGATTGTGACAATTACCACTACCTGCACGCTGGTCGCTCTGCCTGAAGTTGGATCGTAAATGGTTGGATTTACCTGGGCAGCGTTGATGCTGCCGTTTAAAACGGCATCAGCTTCGTTTGGATTATTCAAAACACGGAATCTTGTCCGGGCTATGAATTCGCGCCCGATTTGCTGCGGCAGTACGTCCACCAGCCTGTAGCGTACGGACGAGCTGACGAAAGCGGGTATAGCAACAGTTTGTATGCTCTTCGGCACGAGGTCGGCCTTCCCGCCTACGTGGTAGCCGCAGGAGAAAAGGGCCGCTACTGCGCTTCCTCCCAAAACGGCCCAAGCTTCACGTCGCGTCACCGGTTGTTCGTTCCTAAGCTGCGAACGACATCGGCTGCCGCGTCTGCTGTCACGCGCAAATTATCCAGCACCACCCAGAGCCAGGCCGCATTCGTATTATTTCTGTCCACCCGGATATCACCCGCGATTAATCCACTTTGGCCGGCGACTCCCACGCCGGTCGGCGGTTCCTCGCCCGGGCTTCGCACATCAATTTGCACTGACGCTAAAGCTTCCCCTAGTCCCTGAGAGGTGACGCTTTTAGCGGCTCCGGCAGGGTCAAACTCGATCCAAAGGGAGATGCTGTAGCCATGAAAAACGGGGGCTTGTATCAGCCGGAGCGAGGGAGCAGGAATCGGTTCGCCATTGACATAATTTTTCAAAAGCAGCGACAAGTGCCGTTCCACACGCTGTTCCACGGTCGATAGTTGAACGGGCGCTTCTTCTCCGTATTGGGATAAGAGGTTAAAACTGAGCTGCGCGTCAAATACTTGCTTATCCAGCGACTTGAAGCCTAATAAGCTGGTTGTTTGCTGATGCAGTTCTGAAATGCCCCTTTTGCCGCGTTCGCTGGCCGGCTCAAATACATTAACAACTGCCCGCGCGATTCGGCGATAACTTGTTGTCCTTTTTAGGATTAGCGCAAGCGCGGATGCAACCGGGTGCGCTATTACCAGAAGCCAATTCGACTGTTTCGGCTCCTCGATTAATGGAGCTACGAGTTTCGCTTCTGAACGGCTCTCTAAATAACCGGTACAATCAATCAGCTTTACCTTTCCATCGGTCTCTTTTGCTAACTGGTATGCTTTGTCCGCTCCTTCGGGCGCGCCTGCGACAACAACGGCCAAGCTGGACTCCACTCCTTGAGCATCCAGTGGTTCCAGGTACACCGGCTCACCCTCCTGCTCTCCGAAGTTGCCCTCACCGCTGGCAGAATAGGTTTTTACCACCACGCCGGTTTCGCGGCTTTGCAGGACATCCTGCAGCTCACGACCTAGGAGTGTTTCACCGCCTAGTAGGGCGATTTGAGTTGTAGTGGGTGCTTGTTTAGCCAATTTGATGTTCCGGTACCGAGGTGGGCGGGCGTACTCTTCTACGCCGTTTAATCAGACCACCGATTCGAATTAAGATGCCGCTCAGCACATAGGTGATCGCCATAGTCAGCAACACCGGCTGGGCCCAAGCCCAAATCGCGACAGCGATAACCCCGATCAGTAAAGCCATGGGCGTGGGATGCGGCTTGGAAATATTAATCTGCTTGAAGCTGGGATATCGCCAGGAGCTGACCATCAGCAAGGACACGATTCCCAGCAGAATTAACCAGATAATGGAGAACAAGAAGGAGCGGACCGGGGACGGATCAGCAAAAACAACTGCTGCCACGAAACCGGCTGCCGCCGGAATGGGCATACCGACAAAATACTTCCGGTCAGGCCGCCCTGGATTCTTCGGCATCGGGTTGGTTTGCACGTTGAAACGGGCTAGCCTGACGGCTCCGCACAAGAGATAGAAGAAAGCCAGCAGGTAACCGGCCCGGCTCAGATGGCTTAACAGATTGCCTGCGCTCGGGGCCGCCACAAATAATACGCCCCAGATGAATGCAAGCACGGCCGGCGCGATACCGAAGGTAATCACATCCGCCAGCGAATCCAGTTCCCGGCCAAAGTCGCTGACCGT
>JAFAZU010000340.1 GCA_019239585.1 Acidobacteriaceae bacterium | reverse complement strand
GGATCGTTTTTCCAATCCACCTCTGTCGTGGGAGTAATGATGGGAATGCCCTTTTGTGGTCCGGCCAGCGCAAAAGTTGCGCCCGCCTTCGCTTCTGTTTTCTGCGTACCGGGCGAGATCAGAGTGGGAGCGGGCTCACGATACCAGAGAGCCGTAGGTAGGGCGTTGTCGCTGCCCAAAGTTATTTCAACCGCGCCTGCGGTGCCCATGACGATCATACCGAACTCGGGCCGCGTTGCGTCGAGAATCGGCAGATGCTGATTGGTGGTGATGGCACTGTACATCAGTTTCCGGCCCTTTGGATAACTGAAGATTAACTGAATGTTGTCGTAAACTTCACGACCATCATGCCACGTGTCAAGGCCGCCCAAGCCCATGACAAACTCGGGGTGATCGCCGAAGAACCAATCTGCGACATCAATGTGATGAGAAGCCAGTTCAGCGGTGAGGCCGCCGGAGTATTGCCGGAAAAGACGCCAGTTTTTCGGATTGTCCACCCCGCCGGGCTTCATGGTCCACCCTGGATTCCGGTGCCACTGGCCGTGAATATGGGTGACGTTGCCCAGGATTCCGTTATCAATCATACTTTTGACAGATTGAAAGTAGATGCTGTAGCGGCGCTGCAGTCCGACTTGCAGAGTCTGTTTAGGGTGCTGCTCCGCGAGCGCACGCAAAGCGTGAACTTCTTCCGGCTTGAAGACCAAGCTCTTTTCACAGAAAACATGCTTTCCGGCCAGCAGAGCGTCGCGTGTAACTGGAAAATGAACGTACAACGGAACCGCAATAAAAACCGCTTCCACTTCCTTATCGGAAAGCAGTTCGCGGTAGTCCTTGTACTTCTTCGGATTAGTTTTAATGACCGTGGCGGCGTGGTCAAGCGCATCCTGGTTCACATCGCAAAGGGCGACACAGTGACCTTCATCAATGTTGGCAAGGTGACCTAACAGATAGGTCCCACGGCTGCCCGTTCCGATAAAACCGTACTTGATCTGCTCACTGGCGGCATGCGCCTTCAAAATGCCGGGAGCATTAGCAGCCACTCCGGCAACAGCGCCGAGCTTAACCAGGTCACGGCGGGAAGGCTGTCGGTTCTGCTCATCATGATCAATTTGGGACATAGCGCAAATCTACCAGGGGGAGAATTTCTAAAGATTAACTTATCAGATTTTGTAAGATTCTTCCCGCTAATTGCCCTTGCAATCTTCCGAGGAACTCACCCCTACTTTGCCGTATCCGTCTTCTGGATACTGGAAAGATCATAGTCTCCGGATTCATATACATTGACTATCGCCTTAATGGTTTCTCCTGCCGAGAGGGAATCAAACTCGGCTTGGGAAGCAATTGGATAATCCATTTTCATTGCTTCCATGTAGCCGGGAATCTCGGCGGCGTCTATTGAAGCGGTTCGGTCCTTTTTGTTCAGGGAAACGACCCGGCCTGTCAACTGATAGTGGCGTGCAGGTCCTTTAGATTCCGGTTTATGGCCGCAGGCAAGGCTGGAAAGGATAAGCAGAGTGAGTCCGAGTAGCGAACGCAGGGGCATCACTCTTCAAGGTAACTGGTTCGTTGAATCTCTTCGAGTACTATTTTGATTTCGTTCGCAAACGAGTATAATGCGGAACAACGTGCAAAGGAGAGTACCATGAGCACAACTGTTTCTGGAGTACCCGCAAATCGCCCCGAAAGCCTGGCCGATGACATTGCGGGAATGGGTAGCTTTTTTATTGATCCTGCAAACGCGGCGCGGCGGATTTTTCATAAATGGTTCTGGCTTGGGCCGCTCGTCGTGGTTTCGGTCATAGCCGCAATTACGATCTATCTCCGAATGCCCCTTACCCAGCACGTTCTGGAAGTGACGCCGCCACGCGGGAATATGAGCCCGGAGCAGTATCAGAGGACCATTGACATCAGCATGATGATGCAGCGGATCTTCATGTATCTCTCTCCGGTGCTCACTGGAATTCTTATCGCTGTGCAGGCCCTGATTCTATTAGGAATGTGCTCGGTGTTGACAGTAGGTGCCAAGTTCCGGTCCTTATTCAACCTGGTCGCAGGCTGCTCGCTGATTCAATCACTGGCCGCTATTGCAAGCGTGGTAATTCTGAGGGCAAAGGGCGAAGCTTCCACTATGGCCGAATTGAACCCGCCGCTCGGTTTAGATATTTTTCTTTCCGAAGGAACCAATAAATATGTCATGGGGTTCCTCGGGTTCTTTTCTCTTTTTCAGATTTGGTGGGCGGTTATGATGGTGCTGATTCTCAGCGCCGCTTTTCGAATCAGCAAAGGTAAAGCCTTCATTATTGTTCTTCCATTATTGCTACTCGGCTTGATCTTCCGGCTGGTCGGAGCGATGTTTCAGGGTGGGTAAGTTGGCAGAGAGGCGCGTTATAGCAGTTCCAAAACGTTTACAATGGAAGCGTCACGTAACAGAAAGAGGCTTGTATGTTAAGATCTATCGGCCCGACTGAACTTTTGGTCATTTTGGTGGTCTTGGTTCTATTGTTT
>JAFAZU010000025.1 GCA_019239585.1 Acidobacteriaceae bacterium | reverse complement strand
GCCTTTTTCGGTGAGCGCACGGTTGCCAAGATTCCCGGTATTTCGAAGGAGGCCAAGCCGCTTGAAATCCGCCGTGCCGCCGTTGTGGGCGCGGGCACAATGGGAACCGGAATTGCGATGAACTTTGCTAATGCCGGTATTCCGGTGTTGGTCAAAGAAGCGTCTCAGGAAGCGCTCAGCCGAGGCATGGCAATGATCCGCAAGAACTACGAACGGACTATTGTCAAAGGACGCTTGTCGCCGGCCAGTCTGGAGGAGCGAATGACGCTGATTACTCCGCAGCTTGCTTATGCCGGCTTCGAAGAAGCTGACGTAGTGGTTGAAGCAGTGTTCGAAGACATGACCGTAAAGAAGAACACCTTTGCGGAGCTGGACAAAGTTACAAAGCCCTCCTGCATTCTGGCATCAAACACGTCGAGTCTTAGTGTTGATGAAATTGCCTCAGTCACTCAGCGGCCGCAGCAGGTTCTGGGAATGCATTTCTTCAGCCCTGCAAACGTGATGCGACTATTGGAAGTGGTTCGCGGAAAAGCCGCCAGTGACGAAGCGATTGTCACCGCTATGTCACTGGGAAAGCGGATGGGCAAAGTATCGGTGCTGGCGCGTAATAGTCCCGGTTTTATCGGCAATCGGATGATCCGGCCTTGTTTGCGCGAGGCGCACTTTCTTGCCGAGGAAGGCGCACCGGTTGAGAGCATTAATCAAGCTCTTTACGATTTCGGAATGGCGATGGGTCCGCTTGCGGTCGATGATCTGGTCGGCATCGACGTATCCTGGCGCATCGAACGGGAATTTCAGCGCCGGGAGAAGCCGGGTGTCCGCCAGCCGCTAGTGATTCAAGCGCTTTACCAAGCGGGCCGTTACGGCCAGAAGAGCGGCGCAGGATGGTCAAAGTATGATGAGCAGCGCAGGCCTTCACCCGATCCTGAAGTAGTTGGGATCATTGAAAGTGTTGCTCGTAAAGCGGGAATTCAACGCCGGGAAATTCAAGAAGACGAAATTGTCCAGAGGTGCATTTATGCGCTGGTGAATGAGGGCGCCCGGATTTTAGAGGAAGGCGTGGCACTGCGTCCGGTGGATATCGATATTGTATTTCTCAACGGTTATGGATTCCCGGCCTGGCGCGGCGGTCCTATGTTCTATGCCGATACGATTGGACTAGAAAATATTCTGGCCCATGTTAGGGAGTTCGAAAAGCAATTTGGCCCCGATCTGTGGCAACCAGCTCCATTACTGGAGGAACTCGCCGCAGCGGGGGAAACGTTTAGTAGCTTGAGCGCGAAAAGCAGGGAGGTATGACAGTTGAGGAGCATGTTGAAGCACGAGCTTCCGTAGAGGCTTTCGAAGCGGATTACGACAATGGAATGCCGCCTATGCCAGTAGGCGGAGTTCATGGTTTTTTAGTCTCTCACATTACAGAGCTCTTGCAGAGCCAACTGCGTGCAGCAAATCAGTATGAGCTTTACTACGTTTTGGTCGGCGAAGTCGGCATCCGCTTTGATAAACCTTACGGAGCCGACATTGCTATCTTTCAAAGGAGGCAATTTCCCGGCGGTCTCCTGGCTGGATTTATTAAGAACACGGTTCCTCTTCTGATTGTGGAGATAGTATCCACATACGATACTGTTTTGGAAGTCGAGAAAAAAATTATGGCTTATACGAGAGCTGGCGTAGGTGAATTTTGGTTTGCTATGGATGAGTTGAACGTAATCGATGTGTACCGGCCTGATTCGCCGGTAGCCAAGCTCGGTTTGGGCGATTCGCTTCCCTACTCTCTGGGGTTTAGGCTTCCGGTAAAGGATATTCTGGCTCGCTAAAAACAAACCAAATACGTCGGCAGAGTACTAATTGATAGTTTTAGGCCAAATAAATTGTTGACTTTGGGAGAGTTGTTGTTTTATTGTGACGATTCGGTGTCGCGGCTGCGAAGTCCCGGAAGCGCACCTTTGGCTGTCTATGGCTCGGCGCGGAAGCAGCGGAATGGATAAGATTCAAGAGGCACTGGAATCAACTTTAGAAAGCGTTGATAAGGCAGAGGAACTCGCCTTGCGGGAGGCCGAGAAACTAGGTCTCGATGAGGATGGCCAGCAACAGTTCGGCATGGCTGTCCGCGAGTGCATGGTCAATGCTGTGGTACACGGCAATCGTTACAACAGCAACAAAAAAGTCCATTTCTCTATCGAACGGTCCGAGGAGCGGCTCATTGTCACTATTGGTGATGAAGGCGCGGGTTTCGATTTTAAGTCTCTTCCCGACCCCCTTGCTCCTGAAAACCTTCTGCGCCAGTCGGGCCGTGGATTTTTGCTGATGCAGGCGTTTGTGGACGAGTTCGACTTACACAGCCGGCCTGGCGGGGGGACCGAAGTGCGGCTAGTAAAGAATCGGCCGGAGTCCTGAGTTCAAAATTTCAAAGATGATGCACAGAGGAGGCAGAAGTGAGCGTTAAATTGACGTCCCGCCAAGTGGGCGATGTCACGGTTGTGGACGCGGCTGGGCGAATTACCTTAGGCGAGGGCGCCAGCGCCTTTCGCGAGAAAATTCGTGAACTGGTCAACAACAACAGCAAGAAGATTCTATTGAATCTCGGCGATGTTTCCTATATTGACAGCTCCGGTATTGGCGAACTGGTTTCCGGATTTACCACGGTTACTAATAGCGGAGGACAGCTCAAGCTGGTGGGCTTATCCAAGCGGGTCAAGGATCTGCTGCAGATCACAAAACTGTATACCGTTTTTGAGGCTTTCGATGATGAGGCGCAAGCCGTCCGTAGTTTTGCTTAGTTTGATCAATCATACTTAACTTTGCCGGATATCCATTGAGAGAAGCGAGGATTGGCGCGCACATACTAGACAAGCGTGTCAACCTCTACTTTCACTCATTTAGCGCATGGGATTAGCTCCCATTCCGCCTTACTGCCATCTTCCGGTCCGCGAATTGTTGAGATTTTACTGGCCGACGAACTGACGCTCGTGCGTGAAGGGTTGACGGCTTTGTGCAATGCGCTGGAGGGCTTTCGCGTCGTGTCACAAGTTGGCTCCGCTGAGAAAGCTTTGGCCGAAATTCAGCGCCTTGAGCCCGCGATTGCGCTGCTGGATCTCGCCTTGTCGGATTTAGCAGTAACCGAAGTGATCCGGCGCGTCCGCGAAGCGGGAATTCGTACTCGCTGCGCCGTCCTTTCGGTTCGCAAAGATCGTAAAACGGTCCTGGAGGTTTTACGGACCGGCGCCTGCGGATATGTATTGAAGAGTTCCACAGCCGAGCAGATGGCGGACGCTCTTAGCCAGTTCACACAGGGTGGCATCTATGTTTCACCTCAGATTGAGGTCATGTCTCTTTTCGGCGAATCCGGAAGCCGGATCGAAGGCGACCCATTGGAAGCTCTGAGCAGCCGCGAGTTCCAGGTATTTTCCCTGCTGGTCGAAGGGGTACGGGCGAAAGAGATTGCCGCTCGGCTGTCCTTAAGTCCCAAAACGGTGGATACCTACCGCTCCAGCTTAATGCGCAAGCTCGACATTTATGATGTTGCCGGCCTGGTAAAGTTCGCAATCCAGCGCGATTTGGCTGATCTGCGCGTTTAACTGTTTTCCTGCCGCTTTCAGGACTGTTTCCTTTCCGCTCAATATGATACGCTACGGATTGCTCCCCAGTTAGAAAGGTTGTAGTCTGTTTTGACCCGCCACGAATTGAAGGAATCCCTTCAGCATGATCAGTTTACCGATACAGTTTCGAAAGTTGTTAACTATACTTTGGCCGACCGGCAGAGGCTCATCCGCTGGGCGGTCATTGGAGGAGCTGTTCTTTTGATTGCTGGAGCAGCAATCTGGTTTTCGTCTTACCGCAGTTCCTTGCGCCGACAGGATTTGGAAGCAGCTTTCGCGGTGCTGAATGCGCCGGTTAGCACGACCGAAACTGCCGGCAAAAGTTTTCCGACGCAAGAAGCCAAGACAAAGGCTTCTATGAAGGCCCTGGCTGACGTGATTGCCAAGGATGGCGGAACGCGCGAAGGCCTGATTGCCCAGTATTATTTGGGCACATTGAAAGCACAGAACCTGGACCCGAAGGGTGCGGAATCTGATTTGAACGCGGTTGCCAATTCCAGTAGTGAATGCGCCCCTCTTGCCAAAATTGCGTTGGCGCAGCTCTATACCAGTCAGAATCGATCGACGGAGGCTCAAAAACTGCTTCGTGAAATAGTTGACAAGCCGACAGATTTGGTCTCCAAAACCCAAGCTCAGGTGCTGCTTGCGCAGCTTCTGCAATCGAGCAATCCGCAGGAAGCTAAAAAGATTGTGCAATCTTTGAAAACGCCGAACCAGAGCCCGGCAGTAGCACGAGCTCTGGAGCAGATTTCTTCGCAGGCCGCCAGGTAATTCGACGTCCTCATGCTGGGCCGACTCCGTTTAGGTCCGCCGAATCTGCGTGGACGGAAGTACCCTGAGCCGCCGCATCCCTACCGCAATGAGTTTCAGCGCGACCGGGATCGTGTGATTCACTCACGGGCGTTTCGCCGTCTAGAGGGCAAAACACAGGTGTTTGCCGCCGGTCTTCACGACCATTTCCGAAACCGCCTGACGCATACCATTGAAGTCTCGCAAATAGCCCGGACCGCCGCTGTTGCTTTGGGGTTAAATGAAGAGTACACGGAAACCTTGGCGCTTGCTCATGATTTAGGCCATCCGCCTTTCGCGCACGTCGGCGAGAAAGAATTAAATCGGCAGATGGAGCGCTTCGGTAGTGGGTTCGAGCACAATCGGCAGGCGCTCCGCATTGTTGATTTGCTGGAACAGCGATATGCGCGATTTGATGGGTTAAA
>JAFAZU010000286.1 GCA_019239585.1 Acidobacteriaceae bacterium | reverse complement strand
ATTTTCTTGCCGAAATCAGGCGATTTACCCAGGTAGTCGGTGCCTTGGGAGATCGAAAAGGCGGGAATACCCACGCGCGCCAGGGAGAAATGATCGGAGCGGTAATAGTGACCCTGCTCCGGTTCTGCATCCGGCGTGATTGTCAGGTTGAAACGTTTGGCATCATTTTGCACCAGGGGCCATAAGGTGGTGCGCTCAGCGCCGGTTACGGAAACGTCGCGAGTCTTGCCGAATGGATAAAGGGCATCGAAGTTGATATCAGCTACGGTTTGACCGGCGGACACTTCCGGATGTTCGCCGTAGTATTCGGAACCGAGCAAGCCGGATTCCTCGGCTGTCACAAACACAAACAAAGCGCTCCGCTTCGGCTTCTTCGGCAACTCGGCCCAGACACGTGCGATTTCCAGAATAACCCCGCACCCGGTTGCGTTATCAACTGCGCCGTTATAAATTTTATCGCCGTTAACGGGAACTGCTTCGCCCAGATGATCCCAGTGCGCCGTAAACAGGACCGCTTGCGACTTCAATTGCCCATCAGCGCCATCCACTCGGCCAATGACATTACGGCTCTCAATCTCGCGCAGCTTCACCGGAATATGTCCTTTCACACGAACTCCTAAAGGAACGGGCCGGAATGATTTTTGGTTTGCCATAGCAAGCAACTGGTCCAGTGTTTTGCCCGTAGACGCAACCAGCTTGGCTCCGGCGTCCTGTGAAAGCCAAGCGGCCAGCTTCAAACCGTTCTCGCCCGGCTTCAGCTTCAGTTCCGGTCGCTCCTGGCTCCATGAGCCGCTCACCACACCCCAGCCATAACCGGCAGTAGGCGTGGTGTGGATGATAAGTGCCGCGACAGCGCCGCGTCGGGTTGCTTCCTCAAATTTATAAGTCCAGCGGCCATAGTACGTTAGGGCGCGTCCACCAAAGAATTTGGGATCATCCGATGGCGGTTCATTCGTGAAGTAGACCAGAACTTTGCCGGCCAGATTTTCACCTTTATAATCATCCCAGCCAAATTCGGGCGCGGAGATGCCATGCCCGACAAAGACCGCCTCCGCATCAAAATCGTTTTGGGGCTTCTGCGAGAAAGCTGTTCCTACATAATCCTTTACAAAAGCCAAGGAAACCGGCGACCTTTTCCCCGAAAACGCCAAGGAAGCGGAGGGCAGAGTGGTTGAGCCGACCAAAGGAACCTGTTGAAAATAAGTACCGTTGTCGCCGCCCGGTTTGAGTCCTGCTACTTGTAGTTGAGAGGCGAGATAATTTGTGGCCAGCTTCTCACCGTTTGTGCCGACACCTCTGCCTGCCAGTTCGTCACTCGCGAGATACTTAACATGAGCGCGAATTTTCTCGCCCGAGATCCGGCTATTTTGCGCATATACGGAGCAAACTCCCAATACAAGGAGGAAAGGGATACGAAGCAACATGCTCTCAGTCTAACGGGCGAAGGATGTAGAGTGTTGGAGGGTGTTGGTCATACATAAGCAATGGCGAGTAACGGCGGCAAGTTAAAAATTTTTTTGGGGTATGCGGCGGGCGTCGGCAAAACGTACCAGATGCTCGAAGAGGCGCAGTCGCTTCGCCATAAGGGCATTGATGTTGCTATTGGGTATTTCGAGCCGCATGGGCGCAAGGACACCATTGCGAAAACAGAAGGCCTGGAGATGGTCCCGCGCAAGAGGGTTGAGTATCGAGGCTCTTATTTCGAGGAAATGGACGCAGAAGCGATTGTAGCGCGCCATCCGCAGGTAGCCGTCGTGGATGAGTTTCCACATACTAATGTGCCTGGATCTCCGCGTGAGAAGCGGTGGGAAGACGTGCTTTTTATCCTGGAACACGGTATCAGTGTGCTGACCACCATGAACGTTCAGCACCTGGAGAGCCTGAACGACCAAATGGCGCAGATCACAGGCGTAAAAGTTCGAGAAACGATTCCTGACTGGGTAGTGAAGAAAGCGGATGAAGTTGTCATGGTGGACCTGACCCCGCGCGCGCTGCTCAATCGTTTAGAACGGGGTGTTGTTTATCCGCCTGATAAAGCGCAGCGGGCTTTGCAGAACTTTTTTAAGGAATCAACCCTGGTGGCCTTGCGCGAAATGGCTCTGCGGCAGACTGCGCACGAGGTGGAAGAGCGCATTGAGCAGGATGAAATCAGTCTGGAAGCATCAGGGCCGGGATCGTCCGTTGCCCCTCGGGATCGACGCTTGAACGATGCAGTCATTATCTATGTCAGCGACGATCCGTCTACCGCCATGCTCATTCGCCGGGGGAAGCGAGTGGCCGACGTCACGCATGCGGACTGCTTTGCCGTGTTTGTTGCGGAACGAGGCGACCTGCAGTCCCTGCCGGCCCAGAAGCGTGAGGCAATAGAGCGGCACTTGAATTTTGCGCGTAATTTGCACATTGAAACCCGCGTGCTGAGCGGATCTGACCATGCGCAAGCGCTGGTGGATTTTGCTAGGGGCCAAAAAGCGCGGCAGATTTTTTTGCCTCGGCTGGTGGGCAAAGGAATGGAACGGTTGCGCGGAAAGAGCCTGGTCAACCATGTAGTCAGTCTCGCGGACGACATGGAGGTGACGATTGTGGCTGACCGCAGACAGGATGGTAGAACGGGCAAGTAGGGCGTTACGCTAAAATGGAAACTTCGGGCCGTGGCGCAGCCTGGCTAGCGCGCTTGCTTGGGGTGCAAGAGGTCCCGGGTTCAAATCCCGGCGGCCCGACCATTCGCCGGTAGTTACCGGCATGTGTAAGGAGATGAAACCGCCACCCACTCTCCCCAGCCGTTCCCTTCATCTCTCGCCATAATTGAAATTTTCGCCGCAGGCCGCAGCTGCACACGCCAGAACTTCCAGTGCTGGTTATCATTGCGGTGAAGCGTCTGGTCGATCACGGCCGTTCCAGTCTCGATGTCCCTAAC
>JAFAZU010000127.1 GCA_019239585.1 Acidobacteriaceae bacterium | reverse complement strand
CGGACATACGCCTATGTCACCGATTCAACCGTAGGCGACTCCGGCTTCGGGCAACTTCTGGAAGGTGGAGCAAGCCGCACTTTGCAACTGGACGCGAGGATCGATTTTTGAGGGTTTATTGGGGAGTGCAGGGGTAAGGTATGCTGTGGGGTAGTGTTGCGAAAATTTACAGGAGGGCAAGGAAGGTCTGTCGTGGCTTACGCTATGCGGCCACTGCGAAGAGTTTACCGAAGAACTTCACCTGTCCTAGCACATTGTCTTTGTCTAACCATCTCACCCTTCCTTTGTTAATCATGTTTATGGCTTCGATTCCTTGCAGGGTGCGCCATGCCGTCCAGAAAGAACCGTATCCCATGGCCAGCCGCATCCTGCGTTTTATGGGACGATGACTCTGTTCCACGATGTTATTCAAGTACCGGCATTGACGTAGGTGACAGCGGCGAGATAGATGACCTTCGGCTTTCAGCCTTTTCACGGCTACTGGATAGGCTGCATTCTGATCCACGTTGATGACGCGCGGTAAGGGATTTCCAACAGTTTGCAAAACTTTGCGGAAGAAGCGTTTCGCAGCAGCATCTCGCTTGGCCGTGAGTAGAAAGTCAATCGTCTGCCCGGTGGAGTCCACCGCCCGATAGAGATATTTGGTCTTGCCTTTGACTTTGAGATCTGTTTCATCGACACGGTAGCTGCGGCTTGTTAGCTTCCGGTGAGGACGGCATCGCTTGTCCGCTTCAGGAGCGTATATCTGGACCCAGCGGAACACGCAACTGGAATGAGTGCTCAAACCACGTTCGCGCATGAGTTTAGCGACATTCCGGTAACGGAGGGGAAATTCCAGATACCAACGAACACAGGTCAGGATGATCTCTGCCTCATACTAATGCGCATTTAGCGGAACACAGGTAATCCAGTCGAAGCCGGTCAGTGAGGCGATGTGCGGCGCATCCGCTTCCAAGCTGGCGAGTCCCGCCACGAGTTGCCGTTCCAATTGGTCCATGTTTTCGAATTGGCGATTGGCGAACCACTTCTCGCGCACTTCGTCCCAGACATGTTCCGCCGGGTTCAGTTGTGGACTCCAGGGCGGCAAGGAAATTAAATGCAGGTTCTCCGGTATTTGTAACCGCTTGGCTCGGTGCCAGCCTGCTCCGTCCAGGATCATGACAATGAACTCGTCGGCATGGCGCTGGGCCACTTCGGCGAGAAACACCCCCATGGCTTCTGCGTTCACCTCTGGTAACACGAGCGTGTCCAACACGCCATCGTGCGGGCTCACGGCGGCATACGCGTACTCGTATTCGCGGACGATCTGGGCTGGCACGGTGGGCCGCACACCCGGGGGGGCCCAGCACTGCCGCGGCTCACTGCTGCGTCCGAAGCGGGCTTCGTCCTCGAACATCAACCGGACCGGGCTCCCCTGTGCGGCCTGCTGGTGAATTTCTTCTTGGAGAAGTTCCGGGAGCTTTTTTTAAATGCCTCCTGCGCGGCAAGATCCGCTTTCGGGTGCTGGGGGCGAGGCTGCACTTTGCGCCAGCCTTGCCGATGGAGCGCGCGATAGACGACCGAGTGATGGACGGGATGGCCGAGTCGTTTCGCGTAGGCCTGTTGTAAGGGAGCCGCGATGATGATCTCCCCCTGCTGGGCCCGCTCTATAAAAGGAGCCAGCAGTTCCTCCTCTTGCGCACGCGTGAGGTGGGCATGATACCGGCCTCCGTGTGGCTTGTCGCGCAAAGTGTCTTCTCCGCCACGCAAATAGCGGGCTTGCACGTGCCGCACGGAACTGGCTTGCCAACCCAGGGCTTGCGCGATTTGTTGGGAATTCAAGCCCAACGTGGCTCGGAGCCAAAGGCATTGAATCCGCTGATACTCAGCCTTACTTTGTGCTTCTTTCAGCAGCGGAGCCAAACGTTCGACGGCTCCCTCTGGCATCGGCTGACAGACACCCATTGTATGCCTCCACTCTTAGCTGCCTAGTCTACGCCCGTGCTCAACAAATTGCGAATTGGTATCAGGCATCATCGCGTGCATTGGGTTCTCATTGATCATGACCCGCCGATGGACAACAGCTTTAGGCAGCTCAGCGTTCCGGGTTCAAAGATTCTTGATCGATTCCTGAGCGCTAACTTCGTCGAAATTGCCCGGTTTGGCCGCTACGGAGTTCTAACCGCAATCTCTAATGAATTTTGAAAAGGTTGGTTCACATTTAAGAACCCCCTACCGCAAATTTGCATATGCAAAATTGCTAAACTTGATGAGTGGATACTCTCACCAGCGTTGTGATTTATTCGAATCCGCAGGATTTGGCGCAAGCCAGCCAATTTGCGCGGGACCGCCTGCAAACCGTCGAGCTGCGCACCTTTGACACGGTCGTCCCCGAGCTTTCCTCTCGATCGGTTCTTGTATACCTGACTCATCCGGATGAAGACCACGTTTCCTCTCTGCTGAAGACCTTGCGACCGAGTGCCGCGAACGTGGTGATCTATTGCGCTGAGCCGCCCGCTCCCGAAGAAGCAGCCCGGTTG
>JAFAZU010000113.1 GCA_019239585.1 Acidobacteriaceae bacterium | reverse complement strand
CCGGCTGGGGCTTCAGTCTTCGTTGGAAGACATGATCGAAAGAGTGGCGGCATCCTCGGGTATCCGGTTTTCGTCGAATCTAGCGGCAATCAACGGAGCGCTTCCGAAAGAAGCGGAAATCAGCCTGTACCGCGTAGTACAGGAGTGCATCAACAACATTGTCAAGCACTCCCATGCGACCGAGGCCGAAGTCCTCATCACGCAGCAAGATCACGCCCTGCGCATCAAAATCGAGGACAACGGAAAAGGCATCGATGCGAAAGCGCCGTGGGATGGAAAACGGCGAGGTTTCGGCCTGATTGGTATCGCGGAGCGTATCAAAATGCTCGGCGGCACTCATGGCATCAGTTCACCGAACGGGAAGGGCACGGCCGTCGAGATCGTGATTCCCTTGACACAAGAGCGGAAGGTCTGAGTGGGCAGGAACCCTAAGATTCGGATCGTGATAGCCGACGACCATCCAATCTTTCGCCAAGGCTTACGCCAAATCATTGAAACGGATGCTGCGCTCGAGGTCGTGGGCGAAGCTGCCGATGGTCAGACCGCCATTGAGTGTATCGAACGGACGGAAGCGGATATCGCCATTCTCGATATCAATATGCCCGGACGCGACGGCTTTGAGGTGCTTCGTGCCTTGAATGAAAGAGGCATCGCAACAAAGGCTATTTTCTTGACCATGCACAAGGACGAGCGTTTTTTTAACGCGGCGCTCGAAGCCGGAGCACAAGGCTATGTGCTGAAAGAGAGCGCTGTTACCGAGATTATTGAGAGCATCAAGACCGTTCACGCGGGGCGAAACTATATCAGTCCTCAGCTATCCACCTTTCTGATTAAGAGCAGGCGGGCGGCTCAGCCGGCGAACCAGCGACCGGCTGTGGAGAGTCTGACGCCAACAGAGCGACAGATCCTGAGAATGGTGGCGAACTTCAAAACGAATAAAGAAATTGCCGACCAGCTTTGCATCAGCGTGCGGACGGTGGAGCATCACAGGGAAAAAATAGCCGAAAAGCTGGACCTGCGGGGCAGTCACGCACTCGTCAAATTTGCGGTGAAGCACGAGCCTGAGCTATAGGTAGAACTACCCTCCCCAGCGTACTACTACCCATCCAAAAAGGGTAGTCCTCCCCATTTCGCCGCCTGGCCGATTCAACCATAATCGAACAAAACCAATGGAATGAATTCAATCCTGATCGTCGAGGATCACGAGTCCATGCGCCAGATAATTCGAGCACTAGTTACTGATCTTGCGGAAGACGTCTACGAGTGCAGTGACGGCGCGCAGGCGGTGGCTGCTTATGCAACACAGCAGCCGGAATGGGTGTTGATGGACATCGAAATGCCCATACTCGACGGATTAACGGCCACTCGCCAAATCAAACAGGCGTTTCCGGCAGCCCACATCGTAATCGTTAGTAACTACGGTGACGAACGGATGCGAGCGGCCGCCGTCCAGGCCGGTGCGAGCCACTTTGTACTGAAGGAAAACCTGCTCCAGTTGCGCGGCATCCTGAGCGCGCCCAATCCAGAGCAGACAGTGTGAGGACAGAAAGGAGATCAACCATGAATGTGAATGATAAAAGCAGTGTTTCTTCCTGGGTCCATCGGGCGGCGGCAGAGCTGGCCACCAGTGCGATGAATCCCAACTGGGAAAGGAGGAGAATCGCGACCA
Source organism: Acidobacteriaceae bacterium (assembly GCA_019239585.1). Classification (GTDB taxonomy): domain Bacteria; phylum Acidobacteriota; class Terriglobia; order Bryobacterales; family Bryobacteraceae; genus Bog-105. The sequence goes on along the minus strand of JAFAZU010000113.1, from coordinate 10,993 downwards.
GAGCGGCTCGCACAAAGGCGTTGTGGAGTGTGCTCTGCGCACTGGCTGCCTGCGCGCCTCTCGCAAAGGCGACCGATACAGCGGTGATGACGGCACAGTCAATCACATCCCTCAGCTCTGACACAGAGGAGGCGGCCCAACAACAGCAAAAACCCAAGATTACAATCCTGGCTCCGGCAAACAACAGCACCGTTACGTCACTTCCCGTGACGCTGAAAGTAAGTTTCCGGTCCGCCGCCAATGCATCCAAGATGCAAGCGTTACTGGATGGCGCGGATATCACCTCGTTGTTCAGCCCGGCGGACGCGAACGGGGTGCGGCAGGCACAAGTCGACCGGCCCGCCGTCAATCTCGGCAAAAATCAATTACAGGTCAGTGTGAATAAGAATGTCGCCAGCGCTTCGTTCTGGGTTTCCGACGGCTTACGTGGATCGAGCAGCGGATTGCCGCTCGGCGTTCCCATTAAGACGCGCGTTTTGACCGGATCCGGCGATAAGGCGACGGACTATAACATTGCTCTTTACAAAGACCCCAACAATCCGACGAACGCCACGCTGATTCCGGCTCCGGCGCTCTCCGAAGGTTCCAACACGGGTTTTCAGATTGTCTACTTGAAGCGATCCGACTTGAGCGTAGTTTCCAATGCCTCTTTTCCGAACCCGGATTCACCAAATGACAACAGCTTCATAAACGGTCCCAATGCGCCTTTTGTTGGTGCTCTTATTAGCGCGCCGCCCGCCGGATGTGGAAGCGTTGGTTGTCTGATGGTGATCCAGAGTCTGGGCCACATCGGATATGCCGCGTGCACCGCTCAGCACTCAAATGATTGCACATTGATGGCAGGGGTGTTTGGACGGCTCGGGGGTTCCGGAAGGATTGCATTCGCCAATGGTGATTCCAGTGTCATCGCGTACTCATTTATAGGTAATACGACGACCCAGGGTCCCGTACCAGCTGGTACGTATTTTGAAAGGCTGACCTGCAGTTCGAATAACTACAATGGCGGTACTGGCTGCGACACTCTGGGGTATCCCAATACGTCCTTCACGGCTCCGAGCAATGCAACACCGGACCAAATCGGAAATATCTCTGGCCTTTTGATTCGCGACAACTTCCAAAATTACACGTATGCGGATTCCGCACCGCAAGTAAGCTTTTCGACTGCAACGGACCCCGGCGGGCTGAGCCATACGATCACGGTCGACGGCGTACCGTATTACTCTTCTTCCCTGAACGGAAGCCAAGGCGGTTTTCATCTCCTGGTTCTGAATAGCGAAAATTTGAGCGTAGAGCTAAACGCTACTTATCCGAGCGCACAGAATGGCGACGGTAGCGAGGTGGCCGCGATGGCTGCGAAAATCGGAAGCTACGCATCCTATGGCAACCTGTTCATCATTTGCGCGTTTGGAAACACGACGTACCAAGGGCAATATCGATCCAACTGGTATCAGCAGTCGCAATTCATGGCGAAACTCGGCGGCACACAGCAGGTATTTTATCTCCTGAACAATCCCGAAAATAACCCTGTCAATCACGACGACTATACGCTGGTCGGATTCTTTGTAGATCAACAATACGCACATCCTGTCCCGACAGGCCTGGAAGGGCTGGTGGGAGCGGAGATGAGTTCGGTGATCGCGCGCGAAACCGAGGTCAACCCACAGTCTTCCGACATGGAAGGCGTGCTGAAGATGGGACACCAGGGTTACTATGTTCCGGGCAGTTACGGGCATAACCACAATCTCACGAATGTCACCATTTCCGAGGCTTTGAGCGCATCGTTGATGCCACCCACGCCGTGGCCGTTTCCCGTCAATAACCTTGCCAAGTCGCAGGCTGCTTATACCTGGATCAGCCAGCAGCTTTGTTGCGACGACGTTCGAGCAGCATATGTCAATCTCAATGCTTCCCCGTCGTTATGGCTCAGCCAGTTGCAAGGCCTGACTTTCAACTCGTCTGTTCTTCCCAACTCCGATGCGGCGAACTTCAACGCCATGAAGCAGCAGCTTGCCACCGAATTTGAATATGTGGCTCTGATTCGCCTCTTTCAAACCAACGTTACAAGTCTTTATCAAGATCAACAGGCCAACATCTCATTGCTTCTCCAGCAGGCGCAAAATGAGGTGATTTCTAATCTGCAACTGGATCTCAACACTCCGGCGCAGTCGCCATCTTGGGTTTCGATAGTCAGCGATGTATTCGGCGTTGCCCAAATAGTAGCGGGATTCACCGGGGCTGGCCCAGTTCCAGTAGGAACGGCTCTGTCTTTGGGCACGTTCGTCCTGAGCAAGGTATCAGAGTACACAAACACGCCTGCCGGGAGTTCACTTAAGGCTGAGGAGAACGTGGAAACGACGGCGGGCAATATGGCGAACAAGGCGGCTAATGAATTTTCACTCCAGCTTGTCTCACTCGGAAACGAATTTGACCGCATCGCGACAGATTGGGGACGGCTCAAACGGCTGGGCGCTCCTCTCCTTGCCGATGAGATCCCCTGGGATGCCAACGCTTCCGGTATATTGTTGCAGGCCTATGACCGGCGCGTGAGCCGCGAGTTCTACACAAAACTCCTGATGCCCAACACGGTTATTCAGGTGGTTCCCTATACGAACGACAGCATATATATCGACCTGACCTTTGGGAACGACAATAACAGGTGTGAATGGCCGAAGTACGTGCAGAACAATCCACAACTGCTGTATTATCCGAACGGGCTGCCCAACACGGACAAAAACGATCCGCACGGAAACGCTTTTCCATACGACTATCAATGGGGTATGTGGACCCTGATTTTTACCGCACATCAAAACGACGAGTGCCCGGGGGCCCATCATCCCTTCCCAAGCACGTTTGGACTTTTCAAGCCGCTCGACCCTGGTGATCCGACCGCGCTGGGCATGTACCGGCTATGGTTCTACACGCGGGAGAACTATCCTGTGGTCATAAACAACTCGCAAACCCCCTGCTATGACGGAAGCTGCTAAAAAGGCAGCGCTTCCTAGAGAGATAGATCGCGAGCGCTCAACTGGCGCTCGCGATCCATTAATCTAAGCGAGTGACATGAGCGCGCTCCATACAGTCAGTGTTTGGGCCTTAGTATTATCTGGACTTTCATTTTTTATCCTGAGGGAGTGGAAGAAATAGCACAGGACCTTGCGGTAATTCCCTCACTGATCGTCAATGCCTACTTGGTGGGTAATGCGCAATCGTGGGTGCTGGTGGATTCGGGAACTTCGGGAAGCGAAAGGGATATTAAGCAAGCATCGGAAGCACGCTTTGGATCAGGAGCAAAACCAAACGCTATCGTCCTCACCCACGGCCATTTCGATCATGTGGGTTCGGCAAAACCGCTAGCGGAACTATGGGGCGTCCGGGTGTACGCGCATCGCCTTGAATTGCCGTATCTGACGGGACGTTCCGCTTACCCGCCGCTTGATCACACAGCGCCGGGATTCTTTTCCGCTTTGAGCCGCTTTTTTCCTGCCAGCACAGCGGACCTCCGGCCGCATGTGGACCCCATCGATAGTTCGCGACCTTTTCCGAATATGAATGGTTGGGAATGTATCGACACTCCTGGACATACGCCAGGGCATCTGTCGTTCTACCGCCGCAGCGACGGTACGCTGTTGGCAGGTGACGCGTTAACCACCATGAATCTGGACAGCTTCATTGGAACGTTGACGCAGCAACCGGAACTTCGTCGTCCGCCTGTTCCAGCTACTACGGATTGGCAGCAGGCGCGTCAATCGGTTCAAAAGCTTGCGAGCTTGCGGCCGAAAGTAATTGCCGCCGGGCATGGTAAGCCAATGACCGATGCCGCTGAGCAATTACGAAATTTGGCCGATCATTTTCCGATTCCTACGCACGGCCGTTATGCAGGAGAACCTGCTCGCGCAAATGAGAGTGGAGTGACGTATCTACCGCCCGCTCCGCCTGATCGCACTCCGAAGATCATTACCGGCTTGGCGGCGGGAGCAGCTTTGGCTGCTGTAGGAGCGCTCATCGTTCGCAAGAGAAGATAGCTCAAACATTTTTCCTCCAAACATCCACGACCGCTTCAGCAATTTGACCCAAGTACTTCCCATCGGCCATCACATCCAGGGCAATCGCCACTCTCGGCAGCGGATTTGACCAGTTTGCAGGAATCGAAATTGTCCCTCTCGTTTTGGCTTCGCCCTTTGCATCCACTGTCATCGAAATTCGTGAAGGTGTGCTGCGCCAGCCGTCCGGTAGAACAAATGCGGTCTGAATCTGCATTCTTCGCGAACGATGATTGCGTACACGGACCTCCACGGGCGCCGTTTGCCCAGGCAGCGCCATTATCTGGTAAGGATAGATGCTGATCCAAGATGGATCAACTCCTACGTCAGTATCCGCATCAGCAATCAAATCCCGGAAGAACTGATCTTGCTTTCTGGCGCGTTGCTCGAAGTTAAGCACTGTTTCGCGGTCAATGAGAAACGGCCTGCCGTGGCCGGGCGCAATGATATTAGGTTCAAAATCGAGAATGTTGCGAATGGATTGTGCGTGATCGCCGCTTTTGACCTGATTGCGGTAAATCAGATTGTGACGCAGTGAGTTTGGATTTTGGGGGTCATTAAAGAAAGCGTCTCCGGTGAAGGCGATTCGCGCTCCATCAATAGTTGCGAACAGAGCCATTTGATAATTCGTATGGCCGGGTGAATGCACAACCGTGAATTCAAACTCTTCCCACTTGAAATTTTCCTTGTTCCCGAAAGCGCGATCCACTTTGATTTGCTCGCCCAGAATGCAGCCGACATTCAAGCCTCGCGGATTTTGCAGGATATCGACCATGTTTTCGTAGCACCAGATCTTCGTTCCATACCGCCGGGCCAAATACGGAAACCCGTTCAAATGGTCATCATGCATGTGGCTTGGCATAGCAACATCAATGGACTTCAGCCCGTGGCGCACCCGTAGCTTTTCAATGCTATGCTCCACAAACCGCATGCGGTCAAACGTGTCCACATCCCGCGTAAAAACCTGGAAAAAGGTCCAGCTTGCCGAGCCGTAATCCACAAACAATGCCTTGCCGCTGTCGCTGATAATTGCATAAAAGGACGATGTTGTTTCGGTGTTGGCAGCGAGGTGCGGTGTGACCGCGATGGGCTCCAAGTCCGAAGTCGGTGGGTGGTTGTACCAGTAGTGGTGCCACTCTCTCAATTTGCCAATTAACTCCGTCATGCCGGGAAGCGGATCGGCTACCGGGCGGCCATGAGAGGGACACAAAAGCTCCGGCTTCAACTTGCTTAATTCGGTGAGCGAATAGATTGACAGGTCAACGCCTTCGTGCTCTCCATAGTAGTATTGCAAGTCATACAACGTTTGTACTTTGCCGGGCGAGTGCATCAGGTCGCCGGAAAAAGCCACTTTCTTTCCGTCCACGGTTGTGAGTAGTGTGATAGAGCCGGGAGTGTGTCCGGGAGTCGGCTGAACAAAGATTTCATTGTCCTTCCAACGAAACGTGCTGTAGTCGCGCAGGGAAGCCGCTACAGGTACGTTTCTGGTCAGAGAGAAAAAATCATTCTTCACGTGGTAAAGCTCGAAGATCCGTCGGTTGCGCCAGAAATTTTCAGCCGCTTCAAAGTACTGCCGTTCGTGTGCCGGCACGGCGATAGGAATTCGCTGCACTGCTGCTCGCTCGTCGCCTTGCGCTTGATCACGGTGATGATGGGTGTGCAAGATCCAGTCGATACCGGAAACATTGAGATCGGGGAGGAAATCGAGAATCCTGCCGGAGCCGAAATCAATCAATAACCCGCGATCCCCCTGGCGGATCAGGTACACATTGCAAGTGTCTTCCAGCAGGAAAAGATTGTCGGAAAGCTTTTCCGGTTTCGCATTCGGCTGAAAAGCGCCGTTCTCCGGCCTTTCACCAGCCACAACGGGGCCCGCAACAGCACCCGCTCCGGTACCCTGCAGAAACCGTCGGCGTGAAAGGTCGTCATGGTCTTTCATCTCACCTACCATAGCGCCTGCAAAGTCGAGGAATAATAACCGGACATTAGCATTAGCTAACCTGTCATATCAGCTATTTGCTCAATTGAGGAACCTGTATTATCGGAGCTCATCCAAAAAGCAAGAGAGAAATACAATGTCCCTCTACGGGAACAACATTCAAGAGCAGAAATGGTCCCTCATGGAGCGATTTGGTCGTGATTTAAGAATTCCGGCTACCGCGCTAAACCATCCCGAAATTACGAAGAGCCTGAAGGCATATCTGGAACGTTTTCTTTCGTTGCTGATCAGTCGCCCCTACGCTGACAGCCCAACTTCGGTCGTCAACTTTGAACGGATCATGGAGGGAACACGCTCACTCGCGAAATAGAAGAACTTATGGTGAAAACAGTAGAACTTACAACCCAACAAACACGCACTCAGACCGGTTTGTCAGCCGCTTGGTGGGCCGTAGTCTCCCGGTTTTTCTTGCACGGTCTTATCGTCTCGACATGGGTCTCGCGCATCCCGGCCATAAGAACCTCATTGGCATTGACCAATGCCCATCTCGGCCTTTGCTTACTGGGCACCGCTATAGGATCGGTTATTGCGATTCCCCTAACCGGCTGGCTTGTGACACGCTACGGCAGCAAACGGGTCACAGCCTGGAGCACTGTGGGCTTTTCAATAGCCCTTCTCGCTCCTTCCTTAGCCGTAAACGCGGAAACTTTATTCCTATCGCTGATTCTTTTTGGAGCGATGGCCGGAACTAATGACGTCGCTATTAACGCACAAGGCGTTGCGGTCGAAAAGGCGTCCTCCTCGCCAACCATGTCACGCTTTCACGCCATGTTCAGCATCGGAGGTATGATCGGCGCCAGTCTCGGAGGTCTCGTGGCCGCTCGCAACATTCCGCCGCAGTTTCATTTGGCCTCTGCTTCCGTGTTGTTTATCTTTATCAGTCTTCTTACCGCCCCCTTTTTGTTTGAAGCAGGTGACAACCGGAGAAAACGATCACAGGCCCTGCGGCCTTCCCGCATACCGCCCGTGCTGGTTACATTAGCGGCCATCGGCTTTTGCATGTTTCTTTCGGAAGGGGCAATCGCTGATTGGGCAGGTGTCTACCTGAAGCAGGATCTCAACGCAAGCCTTGGCTTAGCAGCGTCCGGCTACGCTGTGTTCTCCCTGGGAATGGCGCTGTTTCGCCTCTTAGGGGACGCCATTGCAAGCCGTCTTGGCCCGGTCCGCACGGTGCGTGCTGGCGCTCTCCTGGCCGCCGCTGGTCTTACGTTCGCGCTTGTGGCGCATTCCCCGCTGTCGACGCTGCCGGGCTTTGCTTTAACAGGAGCAGGCTTCTCCGTAATCGTCCCGCTCGTTTTTAGAGCCGGTGGCCGGGTGCGTTCGGTGGCCAGTGGAGCAGGCATTGCCACTGTCAGCGGATCTGGTTATATTGGCTTCCTGTTCGGTCCTCCCTTGATCGGCCTTATCGCGCAAGGAGCTTCTTTACGGATGGCCCTGTTCGTGGTGGTCGGGCTGAGTCTGCTTGCCGCCTCTCTGGCAAACGCCGTACGTGGAGCGAGCGCCGCGCAGGAAGCTCATGGATGAGCCCCGCAGGACTTTCGAATCACCAAATCCCCATCCAGCAGGACTTCACGCGGCGGCAAGCGCGGCGTTCGAAGGCGGTCCAGCATCGTACGCAGGGCCGCCTCGCCGATCTCCCGAACCGGCTGGCGAACGGTTGTCAAGGGTACCGGCAATAAGCTCGCGTACGAAACGTCGTCAATTCCAACCAAACGAACATCCTCTGGAATGCGTATGCCTCGCGGGAGAAAAAGATGCATAAGCTGACCCGCGACCCGATCATTCACGCACACAAATGCCTCTACGGAATCGATCTGGCTCTTGCTGCTCCACGAAACGGATTGCTCTTTATGGGGATGGACCTGCACAGTCGTCGGGTCTATGGCAGGCCGCAATCCATGCGCAGCCAAAGCGTCTTGATATCCCGCCATGCGTTCGGCAATCGTCGAAAGGGCACCATGATATCCAAGAAACCCAATCCGTCTGCATCCCAACTGAATCAAGTGTTCCGTGGCAATGTACCCGGCCTGGTGATTATTAATCCCAACAAGGTCGGGGCGATGCCGCTCCGGGGCTTTCAAACTCCGGCGATCTAGTAGTACCACTGCAATACCCGCTTGGCTTAGCACATTCAAAATCCGCCGGTTCACTTTCTCGGCTTCCGCCTCAAACTCCAAGGCAGCAAAGAAGACTCCCGATACATTTTTGCCAATATACTGCTGGCACAAACGCCAGGCTTGCTCTGTCTTGCTAAGGTGTGTGTCTGTATGACCCCATAACAAGGCATGTTCGGTCGCTTCCGGCGCATTAGCGATCCCTTGGCAAATCGGCTCAAATATCTCTGTCTCTCCCAAGTCAGGGATCAGAAGACCGAATAAATGCGGACGCTGCTCCCGGCTCACATCGCGAACATAAGTGCCCGATCCGGCCATTCGCTCCACCAGACCAAGATTCTGCAGTTCGCGAATCGCGCGACCTACCGTAATCCGGGACGCCCCCGATTTATAGACCAGCGCCGCCTCGCTCGGCATTTTCTGCCCCGGCTTGTAGCGCCCTGAAATAATGTCTGCTTTTAGTGACTCAAATAGCTTCTGATATTTAGGTGCGTTAACCGTAGTGCGCTTGGCTGCCATCCAAAACCGATATAACAGCTTTTTGGCAGGGATGGCAACCAGCCTTGCCCTGAATCATCTAAACTATAAGAAAGGACGTCGCACCAAGGAACCGTCCTTCCTCCCTGTCCGTTAGGAAGCGCACCGAGGATTTTCGAAATCCTGGCCAGTGATCAAACAGCGTTACCTTATCAATTCAAAAACAAAGGAAATTATGACTCAACCAGGGAAACAGTATCTTTTTGTCAGTGACTTTGACCAGACTCTCAGTTTTAATGACTCCGGTCTGGTTCTCAGCAAGCTATTAGGCGTAAACGGTTTTGAAGAGCGGGTAAAAGGATTATCAGAAATCCATCTTGTGCAGCAGGGTGGAGAACTCGCCTATCTGCTTCTCCACGACCCTGAATTTCGGTGCGTGCGCAAAGAACACCTCAGTGCTGTCGGTAAGCAGATCCGTTTAAAGCAAAACATTGCTCTTCTCTCGGATGTCCTGAAAGATTTGAATGGACACAGCTTTTCATTTCATGTCGTTTCAGCAGCCCCGGAAGAAGTAATTCAATCAGCTCTTGAAGGCATCATCCCGCCCGACCACATCCACGGTACGCGTTTCCACTATGCCGCTTCTGGTGAGATCGAGTCCATTATCCGTCTTCCTGCCGGATACGGCAAAGTAGCGGTCGTTGATGGGTTAAGATCCCAGATGCGCATCGGTCACGACAGTCTCGTTTATGTGGGCGATGGCAGCTCAGACATTCATGTCATGCTCCACGTGAACCGCCTGGACGGCCTCACGATAGCCGTTTCAGAAAACCGGTATCTCACGCCTATTGCCAAGCGCACCATCCTCAGCGAAAACGCCTGCAGCGTGCTGGTTCCCATGCTCGAAGAGCTTTTCTATTGGGACTCGACAAAAATCCGAACCTTCTTCGAAACGCATGGCTTGGTCTTGCAAGAGTGGGACAAGATCCGAACCGACTCCATCACGCTCTGCCAAACTGCGGCACCTTCGCAACCTACTGTCAATTAGGTTTAGAACAGCACTTCGAAATCAAATCGGTAACGCCGGTGATAGTTGCCGAAAAAGATTCCATACTGCGGGTCTTCCGTATTGCCATGTACAAGAAGAGCGTTCCAATGATTTGTTAGATTGAATCCGGTTACGGATAAACGAAGCGAATATTTTGGGTTCACTCGAAAGTCCCGCACCAGTCGTGTATCGGCGGAAAAGAAATTGGGAAAACGCGAACTGTAAGGCGTTCCTACATAATTCTGCGCCGCATCCAATTGCGTATAGGGAAATCCGTTGCGGTATTCCACAATCGGCAGCATTGAAAACTTCAGGGGAAGGTTGACTCGGCCCCAAATCAAAAAACGGTTTGGAAGGTCACCCGGTAGATTGGAGTACACGTCCGGGCGCACTATGGGCGTCGCAAAGTTGCCCAAAAATGAATCAAACCCGTTAATGCTGCCTTGGGCGCGGCTGCGCGTATAGGACAGAATCAACTGCTGTCCGCTTTTCCATGTCACTTTGCTCGTCACTTCCGCCTGCCTGTACCGGGAACTTCCATCTCCGTTGAGTACAAGTCTCGGGGCGGTTCCCAGCAATTGCGGGTCCAGCACAATCAGCCCGACGGAGCGATTGTCTGTATAAACTCCGCGTATTCTGAGTAGCGGTGAAAACTGATGCTCCACCTGCACATTCCAGGTAACGCCGCGAGGCGAAAAAGCCCCCGCGACTTGTTGCCCCCTGACGAAGAAGGATCGCGGCCCCGTTACGCTGCCAATCACGTTTAGGTATTGAATCGGTGATCCGATAATGCTTCCGTCAGGAGCGTAATTGGTAATGGTCCTTTCGGGATATCGATTAAACGTGTAAACGTCGAGCGGAATATGGTCATAATACTGCCCATAACCGGCGCGAAGTACCGTTCGCTCGTTAGTGAATGGGGTCCATGCAAATCCTGCGCGCGGCGCGAGGCGAAGGCTGGTGGCTAATCTTTGATGCTCGATACGCCCGCCGTAATCGAAGGCAAGCTTCGGACTAAGTGACCAGTGGTCCTGTACATAAGCTGCCACCTCCAGGTCCGACCTGCTAAACGGAGGCCGGGTTGAAAAGTTAACGCGCTGCAATAATTGGCCGAACGAGTTAACAATATTGACAGGCCGAAGCGTGAACAGGACATCATCGCTCGAAATCGTCAACGAATCGCCGAGCTTAAACTGATGTGATCCTAAGGCGCGTACCGGGGACGGCGACCAGATCTCCAGCCATTCCTTCCGTTGAGCGCCACGATTCTGTGTTGCAAAATAATTGCCCTGGTTGCCTTGCGGCGTCAGCACCA
>JAFAZU010000107.1 GCA_019239585.1 Acidobacteriaceae bacterium | reverse complement strand
GTGCCGGTTCACGCTGGCCCGCTGCTCGCGAGATCGAATCCTATTGGTACCCGGTTTGGCTCTGCTATCCCGCTGGCATGATCCCCGATAGCAAAGTCCTGGACGCGCCGCCTCACAAGGTTTCAATTGACCAGACAGTGGCGATGGTGTCTGACTTTGAGCTTCTGGTGCTTTTTACTTCCACTCCCGGTTTCCATGTGGACGTAAAGATCGCTGAGATGATGAAGGATCTGAATCCGAAGCTGAAGGTCGCCTTTGTCGGCCCGCATGTGACGGTTCGCCCGGAAGAAAGCCTGCGCTGCTCGTCCGCTATTGACTTTGTTGTCAAAAAAGAGTTCGACTACCAGATCCGCGACTACGCGATGGGAAAGCCGCTCGATCAGATTCCAAGCGTAGTATTCCGGAAAGACGGCGGATTTCAGCACAATCCTGAAATGCCTCCGATTGAGGATCTGGATGCGCTGCCGTGGGTAACGAAGGTTTATAAGCGCGATCTGGACTTCCGGCGCTACAACGTGCCGTTTCTGTTGCATCCGTATATCTCGTTCTATACGACGCGTGGATGCCCGGCCCAATGTACGTTCTGCCTTTGGCCGCAGACGCACTCCGGCCATCGCTGGCGACTGCGTTCTAGCGACGACATTGTGAATGAGTGCCGGTACGCGCTGGAGAACTTTCCAGGCTTGAAGGAAATCTTCTTTGATGACGATACTTTCAATTACCAAAAGGCCCGGACCATCGAGCTTTGCAGCAAGCTGAAGGACCTGAAGTTCACCTGGAGCTGCACGTCGCGCGTTACGACGGACTATGACACTCTGAAGGCGATGCGCGATGCCGGTTGCCGGCTTCTAATTGTCGGCTATGAGTCCGGCGATCAGCAGATTCTTAAAAACATTAAAAAGGGCGCAACAATTGATATGGCGCGCCGGTTTACCGCCAATTGCAAGAAGCTGGGTTTGACGATTCACGGCGATTTCATTGTCGGTTTGCCGGGAGAAACTCGTGAAACAATTCGCAAGAGCATTGATTTTGCGAAAGAGCTGGATGTGGAAACCATTCAGGTTTCGATTGGACATCCGTTTCCGGGAACAGAATTCTACGATCACGTCAAGAAGAATGGCCTAATCACAATTGACGAGAAAATGACGGATGATGCCGGGCACCAGCTTCCGAATTATCAGTATCCTGGCCTGGACCGCGCCGAGCTGGTGGACTGGGTGGAGCGTTTCTATGGCGAGTTTTATTTCCGTCCGAAAGTAGCGCTGCGGCTGGTAGGCAAAGCTCTATTCAATAACGAAGAACGCAGGCGGTTGTATAAGGAAGCCCGCGAGTACCTGGCTTTGCGGTCGAAGCGCAAACAGTTTGTAAAAGAGCAGAAGCAGAGTAAAGAAACGCCTGCTGTTCTCAGTACGGGAGATTGAACTGGCGATCGAGAGCGCTTCCCTTTCCCTTGACGCTCAGCAGAACTTGTTGAGTATCGAAGGCAAGCATTCGTCCAAAGCGCGGACGCTGCTGCTGGTTCTCCTGGTTATTTCTTTCAATGCTCTCGGCAATCTGTCTTTAGCCTGGGGGATGAAGCATGTTCCTGAGAATCTTGGAATCGATCCACTCCATTATTTGCATGCCATGTTGCATCCGGCTGTGGCGGGCGGAATTGCCCTTCTGATTCTTTGGCTACTGACCCGCATGGCTTTATTGAGTTGGGCGGATTTGAGCTTTGTGCTGCCGCTCACGAGCCTAGGGTATGTGCTGGCGGCAGTGCTGGGAAACGTTTTTCTTCACGAAACAGTAACGCCTGGGCATTGGATTGGAACAATTTTGATCTTTACCGGCACTCTCCTGGTGGGCAGCACTCAAAGCAAAACGAATGAAGTGATGGGTGCTAAAGAATGAAGTGGTTATTGCTCTCCGTCATTGTTTTTACTACGGTTCTGAGCGATCTGCTGCAAAGTTATGAAATGAAACGCAGCGGCGAGCAGAGCGTGGATGCACGAGGTCTGGCCCGATTGCTGCGCATGATCGTCAGTCGCGGTCCGCTGGCGCTTGCGATTTTCTGCATGGCCGTTTCGTTCTTCGCATTCATGGCGCTCGTGCAGATTGCGCCGCTGAGCTTTGCCGTTCCCGCTTCGGCGGCTACGTTTGTGCTCGAAACAATTTTGGCAAAGCTGGTGCTGCACGAGCATGTGGGAAAACGGCGCACGGCGGGAACGCTACTGGTGTTGGGTGGCGTGATCTTGTTGGCGAAGTAGTTCAAATAATTGCCGCTATCCTGTAATCGTCCGGTCTAATCCGATTTGTTTCGG
>JAFAZU010000078.1 GCA_019239585.1 Acidobacteriaceae bacterium | reverse complement strand
CCTGGTTCACAACGCCGCTTTCCAGATGGCTCACGAAAAGTTGGAAGAGTTCACCACAGAAGAGTTTGACCGTACTTTCAAGACCAACGTGTACGCCCTTTTCTGGCTGGGTCGCGCCGCCCTGCCGCGCATGAAGCCGGGGAGCGTCATGATTAACACAGCTTCCATTCAGGCCTATGATCCTAGTTCGAGCTTAGTCCCTTATGCGGCCACCAAAGCGGCGATTGTCAGCCTGACTAAAACGCTTTCACAGCTTGCGATGAAGCATGGGGTACGCGTCAATGCCGTCGCGCCCGGACCAGTGTGGACTCCTCTCATTCCCTCAACCATGCCGGAGGAGAAGGTAAAGAGCTTCGGCAAAGACACCTTGTTCGAGCGCGCCGCGCAACCGGTCGAGCTTGCGCCCCTGTACGTCTTTTTGGCTTCCAATGAGGCCCGTTATGTCACGGGTGAAGTCTACGGAGCTACTGGCGGCCAAACTCCTTTTTAAGGAAGGACGCTACCCTTCCACAAGCACCAAGCTTTGATCCAGGCCTGATAGCCGACAATTCTCCCGACTGCTCTACCGGCGTAGTCTCCGGCTTTGAAGTGAATACCGCCGTACCGCCGCGAGATCCCGGCTTGATTCGCTGCGTCCGTAAACGTGTTCCAGTACAGCGTCACAGGGTTTGCGGGGGTAATACCCGGTTCAATGTTCGACGAGCCTGCGGGTAGAGTAACGGAATCGCCGAATTGATCACTGCCGGTGAATAGCAGGAGAACCTGGGCTCCTGCCGCGCTGAAAGTGCTGTGCCCGGAGATGTACTCGGGAAATGCGGGCGTGGGGAAAGTGCTGACCTGATACGGAATCCAGAACCTGCCATCCATCGTGATTGTACTTTTCCCAGGACCGCCCCAAGCGCGGATCTGCTGACCCTGAAAGAGGTAAGGAATGGAGGTGGCGGGCCGAACGGAATCAAACGCGCGCTTGGCATCCCAAGCCACAATTCCGGCGTCGAATATTGCATTCGTGAGGGCGAAGAACATTTTGGCGTCCTCATCCACTCCATGATGATCCCGCGCCGAAACAAACTGAGCGAATAGGTCCCAATGGCCGGGCGGAAGTTCCGAATGCGGGCCGTCCGCGAAGTATTCCGCTATCATTTTCTGCTCGTCAGTGAGTTGAGCGCTCATGCTTACCAGTTCCTCCGCTTCCTCCAGAAACGCGCTTGATCCATACATAGGCGGGCCGAGCCCGGCAAGCTCGCTCCGCAACTCATCGCCGGAGCGTAAGGCGAACGGAAGCACCTTAAACCAGTGCGCACCCACAAAGCTCTGTGTAACAAATGTGTGACTAGCGTCAAAGTACTGCAGCGGTTGCCAGCGGTTGACATCCACAACCGTAGCCGGATCGGATGGCACCGGCGACGGCGAATTTACCGGCTGATATCCGGTGTAATCGGCATATGGCACTCCGTTACCGCTGAGATCTCCTAACTGGTTCGAGCCGTCGTGGTGACGGAATTGCAGGACGGCGTCGCATGCTACATTCCCAACGCCGCTTGGAATGCTGGTGTCAGTGGATCTGTCCTCCGGATCATGCCCCAGTTGTTCCATCAAAGGACGGAATACAGTCGCATCGTCCCCGGGGAAAAGGTCGACTGCCGCGCGATACGCGGCAAAGCTGATTGCCTTATTCTTGTTGGTTAAATTGCGCTCACTCAGGGGCTGACGGAGAGAACCGCCAAGCTGGGTGCCAAGCGCACGTCCATCGTAAGCCGCCCAGGCATCGTAAATACAGGTGTGTACAATGGCCAGCGCGCGCGAAACCATGGGCGGTCCAAGCTTCGAGTCCCGCACTCCCTGCAGCGCTGCGTTGTTCCATTGAATGACCACATTCGGCGTTCCCTCCTGCGGCCAGGCAAGGGAGCCTATCGTAAATAGGGAAAAGGCAGCAAAGAATTTCCAGTACTTCTTATGACCGTAAACACAAATCATGCAATCTCCTGGCTCTAGACAGAGTTACCAAGTTATCAGAGGGTGAAAGTTTAGCCACTGCTATACTCACTGCTTCCTAAACAAACTTACCGGGAGATCCGCCGCTTGCAAAAATGCTTACTACTCGCACTCTGGGCGATGCCAGCCTGGGCGCAGGGCGTGACGAATTACAACATCAGTTTCCCTAATGCCCTTCACCATGAAGCGGAAGTGCGCGCCGAATTTACGGGCGTCAACACCTCAGCGCTACAAATCGTCATGAGCCGCTCCTCGCCGGGACGTTATGCCCTGCATGAGTTTGCTAAAAACGTTTACAACGTGCGAGCCAGCGACAACGAAGGGCATTCTCTGGCGGTTACGCGGATAAACCCTGATAGCTGGAGTGTCGCGACAGCCGGCAAAAGCACAGTGATCTTCGAATACACACTTTTCGGAGACCGGACAGACGGCACTTACGCCGGCATCGATAGCACGCACGCCCACCTCAACATGCCTGCTACTTTCGTCTGGGCGCGAGGCTACGAAAACAAGCCTTCATTTTTTACCTTCAACATCCCCGAAAGTAGCCAATGGAAGATCGCCACGCAGCTTCTGCCGCAAGCGGACGGGCGGTGGTCAGCGCCGGACCTTCAATGGATGATGGACAG